>DASQHV010000461.1:0-9615 GCA_035631915.1 Candidatus Acidiferrales bacterium
AACCGGAACGGCGGGCAGCACGCGCTGAGTGATCAGCAGATGGTCGGCGGGACCGCGCTCGACGTTCGCGTCGACGTGGTACTTGAGTTCGCGGACGCGTTCAGGAACGGCGACGTTCCACGCGATACTGCGTCCTTCGCCCGGCCCAAGTGCGATCTTCTGCGGCGCCGGCGCATTCGCCAGGCCGTCGATGGCGGCATTTACGGTCGCCTCGAAGGGATGCTCGGAAGCGTTGCGGACGGTGAACTCGGCGGCGAACGAATCGCCGTTGCGAATGATCGGCGACACTCCCGACAACAACATCAGATCCTGCGTCGAGCGGATCGAGGCGGAGCCGGTGCCGAACTGATCGGGGCCGGCGTCGGCGATTGCGACGATGCGAAAGCTGGTCAGCGAGTCGTTGAGCGGCACCTCAACCGTGGCGTCGCCGTTCGAGTCGAGCGGGAGCGAAGCCTTCCAGAGCAGCAGGGTGTCGAAGAGTTCGCGCGTGATAGCGCGGCCGCCGCCACCGCCGGGCGGAATAGCCTTAAGGCCAAAGTGGCGCTTGCCGATGACTTGCATCTCGGCGGTCGAGGTCTCGACCTGGTACGCGCGCCGGCCCATCATCGCGTCGAGCAATTTCCAACTTTCATTGGCGCGCAGTTCGAGCAAACCTTCGTCAACCGCCGCGACCGCGATCGAGGCACCGGCGCCGGGCGCTTTGCCATCGCGGGTCCGAACCGAAATTTTCACCTGCGCCTTGTCGCGCACGTGATAGACGGTTTTCGCGGGAGCGACTTCGACGTTTAGTCGATGGTCGCGCCAGCCGACGCGAATCTCCGCGATGCCAAGTTTGAACGCGGGCTTGCCGAGATCGACCATCGCGGTCGGCTGGACGCCGGCGATTCGGCCGCGGACCGCAAGCACCGAGACGAACACGTTGGGCGCCCAGTCCCGCACCGGCAGTGTGATTACTGGGTTGCGTCCCGACAGATGCACGATCGACGCGGCGAGCACGCCTTCGCGCTCCACGGTGACGAGTGCGCTGGCCTCCGCAAACGGCATCCGCACTTGAAATCGCGCGACGTCGCCGGGCTCGTAGGCGTGCTTTTCGGGCAGCACGTCGATGCGATCGTCGTCGCGGGCGGCGAACCACTCGCGCTCATCGCCGGGAATGAAAATCTGGGCGTTGGCCGAGCACGAGTTGCCGGACTCGTCGGCAACTGTCGCCTGCAAAATCGCTTCGCCGCCGATCGCAGGTTTGGCCTCGCATGCGAGCCGCCCGTGCTCGTCGGTCGAGCCCGTGCACAACTGGCCGGCGAGTTTCGTCTCGACGATGTTGTCGTAGGCGTAGAATCCCCCGACCAGACGTTTGCGATACGAATAGTTGGTGCGGCTGAAAATATCGACGCGGACCGGCGCGTGAGCGATCGGGGATCCCTTGTCGTCCACGACCGCGACGTTGGCGCGCACCGTCCCCGGCGACGACGCCCAATCGTCGACCGCGATGCCGACCAGCCGCCGCGCCGGCCACACGACGGCGTTGTTCGACACGGTCTGGCTCTCGCCGTTGGGGTCGCGATACTCGAGCTCGGCGTGCACCTCGATTGGAGTGGGCGCGCGCGCGATGTCGGTGATCTCGGTGCGCGCGCCGCCGGCGCTGTCGAGCGTCAGATCCTTGCGCTGATGCACGCCCGGGTTCTGCTCGGTCTCGGCACCTTCGGCGTAACTCTGATTGTGCACGACGCCGACCTTGACGACTCCGTTGGCGAAGCTGAATTCGTCGAAGTCGGGGAACTGCGGGAAAGCGTAGTTGCGAATCTGGCTTCGGAGCGTGACCGGCAAGCCGCGCGCGGCGCCGCCGGACAGGTAGCTGGCGCTGACGTCGATCGGGAGCTGCGTCACGGCCACCAGCGGCTGCGGCGGCATCCTGATCGCCGCCTTCATCAGTGGAATGCGGAACTCCTCGACGCGGAAAGTTCCGGTCGTCAGTTGCGCGGGATTCGATTCCTCGGAATCGTCGCCGTCGGCGGCCGGAGTTGGGCTCGCGCCCACCGTCTTCCGCTGCGACATCGTGACCACGTACTCGCCGAGTTTTGCGTCGCGGGGTATTTCCCAATCGGTCTCGGCGGAGCCGGCGGCACTCCACTTGAGATCGAAATCGTAATGCTGATCGGCGCCGGAGAAACTGACGCGCACAGTATCGGGGAGCTTGTTCTCGGGAACCAGCGACAGGCCCGACAGCGTTTTGGCGCGGATGAAATGCTTCATGTGGACGGTCTCGCCGGCGCGCAGGAGCGTTCGATCGAAGACCGTGTCCGCGGCGAATGGCGACGGCTGGTAGTCGGTCGGGAGATGAAACCGCCACGCTTCGATGCCTTCCTGCCAGCTCGAATGGACAAAGCTGAAATCGTCGCCGTGACGGGCGGTGACCAGCAGTCCTCTATCCAACGCGCTGATCGCCTGAGCCTGATGCGAGTAGTAGTCGGACTCGCGGTCGCCCGGGGTCGATTCGCAGCGCGGAAGATTTTCGAACGCCGGCGACGCGGGCACCATCGCAATTCCGCGGCTGTCGGTGCGGCCGCGCCACAACTCGGCGCCGTGACAGTCGGCGATCGCGACCTCGGCGCCGCGCACGGGTTGCGCGCTTTCCAGCGCCGTCACCCAGACCATCGAGTTCGCGCGCCCCTGCTTGAAGTGCACCGCCAGATTTGTGACCAGCGCCGCAGTCGGGACGTACATTGGCTGCGGCGCGCCGAGCAGCACCGAACCGAGGCGGGTGCTTTTCAGCTCGACGATGTACAATCCGGGCCGTTTCAGCGGGATGCCCATCACCTCGAACGCCTTGGCGCCGTTGGGCTTGGGCATCGTGAACTGCTTCGCAACGGGCGCGGCCTCGACGCCAAACACGGATTGCGCGCGCTTCGACTCGGCCACACGCTTGAGCCATGAGAGCGCGTCGCCCGGGCTGGGATTGGGAACGCGCCACAGTGTTGCTTCGATGCGCGTCAGCAGGTCGCGGACGCTGACACCGCCGCCGTCGTCGACGCCGAGCTTGAGCCGGGCGCCGGCGATTTGTGCTTCGAGGTTGCGCACGGTTACCGGCAGCACCGGATCGGCGCGCTCGATTATTCCGAAGCGTGCGGAGAATTTGGCCAGTGGCGGAAATTCCCCGGTCGCGACCTCGAGCGGAAACCGCGACGCGTTGGCAAGTTGGCGGCCGCTGTCGTCGACCAGCTGCGGCGGAATCTCGATCCGGTAGCCGGCCGATTCCTTGAACGGTCCTTTGAACGTTATCGAAGACAAGTCGGACGGATCGGGAATCTTCGTCGCTTGACGCGCCCCGTCGGGCGCGACGAGCACGATCTGTTTCGCTTGCGCGGCCGAGATCGGCGCCGAAAAGTTGAGCCTCATCGGCGTGAGCGGGATGCATCCGGCCTTCGGACTCTCACGCTCGCATTGCAAGCTCGCCTCGAAGACCCGGCGCGTTTTGAAGTTGACGGTTTGATCCTGGACGTTGGCGATGCCGCTCTTCGACTTGATCCCGGCGCCCCAAATCAGCGTGACCGCCGCGCGATTCGGGAAGCGCTGTTTCGCGCGCAGTATCCCGACCGGCCTCTTTTCCGTCAGATTTGGGAAGCGCTTCAATAGGGCGTCGCGATCGGCGCCGCCCACGATCGTCGCGCCGATCTTTTCGGGCATTCCCTCGACTGAAAATCCGGCGTGCTCGAGAATCGACGCCTCGTCGGGCTCCGCGTCGAGCACCAGCACGAACGCCTGTTCTTCGTCGATGTCGTTGCTCTCGGGCCACGGCCGCTGCTCGACAATCGCCGGTCCGCCGGTGTTGAACGAATTCGCGACACCAGGGACGAATGCATTGCCGACGAGCGACTTGAGGCCCGGGCGAAGTGTGAAGGTGCATCGCAGGCCCGCCGGCAGATCACGGTCGAAGTCGAAGGACCAGCTGCGGCTGTCGATCCATCGTGCGGCGCCGTGCGCAGGGCAGTCGATCAGAAAGGGCGCGGTCGTGTCGCGAGGATCCCCGAGCGCGACCATCGGCTCGGAGAATCGCGCGGTGACCTGACGGACCTGCTTGACCGTCCCGACCGGTGAAAAGCGCACAAGGGTCGGCGCGACGTCGCCGCCGCGTGACGACGCCGCTAGCGATGCGAACAGCGCGACTGCTGCAAGCGCTACAAGGAATGTGCGCACTAATCGATGTCCCAAAGGAAGTCTCGAACGGGGTTTGCGGATCGGAGTGCCCCCTGTTTCTCGCGGCGAAGATGGCCGGTTGCGGAAAGCGGGCTGATTGCAACGCACGATTGGAATTCAGGATGAACGCCCGCGGGCAGCGTCGCAAGCGAAGCAAATTATCGCGGTCGGCCCGCGCGATAGCGGATCGCGGCCTGCGCGTGGCGCTGCGCTATTTCTCTTCTGAGCGCGGCCGGTTTCAGAACCTCGACCCACGGCGCCATCGCCATGATCCAGTTTGCCAATTCCGTCGTTCCCCGCACCGTCATCGTCATCATCGTCTTGCCGTCGCGGCGTCGCTTGAACTGTTGGCTGCGATGCAGGGTGCGCGACCGCACGTAGGCCTCGGTCTCCCTGCTGTGGATCAGGATCTCCACGCGGGTCTCCGGACCCTCGACGATGCCGAACGTTCCCTGCGTGTGTGCGGCCGGATCGAAATCCTTCGGGTAGGGGAAGCGCTCGGGATCGCCGCCGGCAGTGCGCACGAATTCGACTGAACGGATTCGCTCGATTGCGAGATAGATAACGGCGCCGGCGCGTTCGCTGCGTCCGAGCAGATAGAGGCCGCCGCGGTACTCAATCAGCGAGTACGGGTCGAAGATGTGCGGCCTGCCTTCGCCGGTGAGTCCCGCGTAGTCGACCTTGAGGCGAATCCGGTCGAGCAGCGCGCGCAAGATCACGTCGAGTTGTTCGGTAAACGCGGCATAGTCCTTCGGCGCATAGAGCACCGCGTAGAATTTGCGCTCGAGATCGGACAAGCGGACGCGTTGCGAAGCGGAGAGGTTCTTCAAAACATTTGCCCACAGCCCCTCGACGCCCTCCTTCAGCACCGTGCCTTCCAGGAACTTGAGGACCGTCAGCGAGAAATACAGCAGCGCGACCTGGTAAGCAGACGAGTCGGGGGTCTTGAGCGCGCTCGCCAGCCGCAGCTTGCGCGTCGCGCCGTCGCCAACCACTTCGACGATCGGTTCACCGCGCCAATCGACCAGCTCGCCTTTGAGCACCGCCACGTAGCGGGCCAACGTGCGCTCCGAAATATCGAGACGGTCCCGAACATCTGCGAAGCTCCAGCCGGCCGGCCTGGCAAAAAGCTCGCAGGTGATTCGGGCGAGCCTGACAGCTGCGCCATAGGTGGGCTTGCGGCGGTCCTTTTTCATGAATTCCGCGCCTCGCTACATCTGAGCTTCGTCCATTGTGCCTGACAACCGTTGTCAGGAGCGAGCGATATGATTCACCCATTCTAAAATCGATACGCGGAGAAGAAATCGATGCTGACGAACGGCAGGCTGCATCGCGTGAAGTGCCACTGGTGCGGGATCAAGATGGCATGCAATTGTTGGCACGATGACGGCAAGGCCCACATCATCATTCTGTGTCCGAAGTGCCAGGTCGCCGAGTTTACCAACTTGCTGTTCGGGCGTGACCGCCAGTCAAGTGAAGTAAAGACCGAGCCGGTGGAGCCGCAGCAGAGCTGAGCCGCGATGATTCGCCTGCACTATTCGAATCGGCTGGAGAGCTTGATCGCGCCGTTGGCGGAGGCGATCGCGGACGCGCAGAGCCGCGACCCGCTCGAACCCGTGCAGATCATCGTGCCCAACCGGGTGGTTGAACAATTCGTCAGACATCGCGTGGCGGAGGCAATCGGAGTCTCGGCAAATCTGCAATTCCCCTTCCTGCGCAGACACCTCGCGAGGATTCTCATTGCCTCCGATCCGAATTTGCGAATTCTCGACGCGGACGACCTTCAGCTGGTTCTGTTCGAGTGTCTGTCGCGTCCCGCGCATCGCCGCGATCCCGACCTGGCGCCGGTGCGCGAATATCTCGAGGCGGGGCCGGCCCAGCGCTCAGACGTCGAGCTCAGGACGATGACGCTGGCGGGGCGAATCGCTCAACTGTTTCGCGAGTACTCGATTTCACGCCGCCCGATGGTGAAGGCGTGGCGCGCGTCGAATCGGACCGGGCAAGAACCTGCGAATGCGACGGAGCGATGGCAACGGCATCTGTGGCGGATGGTATTCGATTCGCGCGGGCAGCTGGCGTCGGATTGGGTCGCCGACAAAACCGCGCGCTGGATGATGCTGCCCGACGCATTCGAAGCGCTCACGGAGGACGCGCTCAGGGTGGCGGTCAAGGGTCCGCTACACATCTTCGGGCAGTCCTACATGGGCACTGCGTTCGCGGAAATGTTTTCGAGACTCGCGGAATATGCCGACCTCCGCATCTACGCGCTGAATCCGTGCCTCGAGTTCTGGGAAGACGTGCCCGCCGGTTGGCGCATCGTGCGCGACGGCTGGGTGCATCGCGGCGACAAGTTGAAGGAGTTCGCCGCCGGCGGCGACGATCCGTTCGGTCTCGAGGCGTCGGTTGATACGCCCGCACTCAGGCTCTGGGGGCGGCCGGGACGCGAGCACATCCGAGTGCTGAATCAGCTCACTGAGTGCACCTTTGAGGCCCGCTTTTGCGATCCCGCGGACGCCGCGGCGCCGCGTCTGCTGCATTCGCTGCAACGCGACATATTGAATCGGCAGCCGGAGCAACCAGCCATCGGCGGCGCGCGCGGCGCGGCGCATTTCGACGCCGATACTTCAATTCGGTTCCTCGCTTGTCCCGGCATTCGGCGTGAGGTCGAGATCGTCGCCAACGAAATCCAGTCGCTAATGCGCGACAATGACGCCGCTGTCGCGGCCGGCACGGCGGCGCCGCTGCGGTATCATCAAATTTCAATCATCGTTCCGGAAAATTCGTTCGAGGAATACTCAACCCATATCGAGAGCGTATTGCGGGGACGCCACGGCATCCCGGTTGAGATCGTGAATCGGCGCTTCGCGAGCACCAGCCGCGTCGCGGAAGCGATCGTGTTGCTCTTGGCGCTGCCGCTCGGGCGTTTTACGCGCGACGAAATGATTCGCCTGCTGACGCATCCGTCGATCGTCGGCCTCGAGGAGCCGGCCGACGTGGGCGCGTTGCGAAACGTGGCGGACCAGCTGGGCGTTTTCTTTGGCGCCGACGATGACGATCTGCGCGATACGTACATCGCGAACGACCTGTTCAACTGGGACCAGGCGTTGCGGCGTCTGGCTCTGGGAGCCTTCATGGCCGGCGAGCGCAGCGGCCTCGCCGCGACGTTCGACACGCCCGACGGTCGTCGATACCTGCCGCTCGAGCTTTCGCAGGACGCGGTCGCGGGCCTCGCGAAGACGATTGCGACGGCCCGCTCTTTGATCGCCGACGCGCTGGAAATTCGCGACGCGCGCATGACGACTCGCGATTGGTCGCTGCTCCTGGGCGAACTGGTCAATCGCTACATTCGCCCGTTGGATCGCGTCGACGAGCGAATTCGCGATCACTTCCTGGCGGAGATCGATGGAATCGCACCGGCCGGGCTGTACTCGAGCGAGGTCAGTTACGCGATTGCGCATGAACTGGTGAGCGTTCGCGTCGCGGAACTGGAATCGAGCGGCGCGCGGATTGCCGAGACCGGTGTGGCGGCGGGATCCAACGCCGCGCTACGCTCGATTCCGTTCAAGGTAATTTTCGCGCTCGGTCTCGGCGAGACGATCTTTCCGGCGCGCAGTCCGAGCGATCCGCTCGACCTGCGGCAGCTTCGTCGCCAGGCCGGCGACGTGACGCCGACCGAGCGCGACCGCTACATGTTCCTGGAAGCGCTGCTGGCAGCGCGCGAGCGAATCTACTTCTCTTACGTGGCGCGTGAAGCGCGCACCGGAGACCGCCTCGAGCCTTCGTCGGCTATTCGCGAGCTGCAGTTCATTCTGCGTGGTTACTTGAGCGACGCGCAGCAGAGCCGCCTGACCGTCGAGCATCGCGTCAGCCGCTACGATCCCGCATACTTTCCGACCTTGCCGGGAACGACGGACGCTGAGCGCGCGGCGAACCTCGCCAGCTTCGACCCGGACGCCCGCGCCGGCGCGCGGATGATCGCGCTGAAGCGAAGCCTGAGCGCGCACACGCACGGAAAATCAGCGCCTCCGTGCGACGAGATCATGAGCGCATTGCCGGAGCGACTCGCGGAAAGGCTCCGGGCGGGACTCGGCATGATCGATCTCGCGCCGGCGGCCAAACTGCCGATATCTCCGGGTGACGACGAACTTTGGCTGCCGCTGTCGGCGCTCAGGAAATTTCTCGAGTGCCCTTTGCAAGCTGGCGCGCGATACGCGCTCGGAATGCTCGACGACGATGACGAAGCCGGGCAGGAAGACGAACATGAGCCGCTGGAGCAATCGAAGCTCTACCGCTCGATCCTGCTGCGCAGCGTTTTCTGGGAATCAAACCGCGACCGCGCCAGCATCGAGGAGAAATATCGCGCCGCGTACGCGCTCGCGCAGATGAAGGGCAAAGCGCCCGCCGGACCGTTTGCCGAACATGCGAACCGACTCGATCTTCCGCTGGTCGAGCGCTGGATCGCCAAGGCCTCCGACGCGGATGCGGATGAGCTGGCGAGGTGGCAGGATTGGCGAATCGGGCGCGCGGACGAATTTTTTCACGCGGATCGATTGCTCGATGCGATCCCGCTCGACGCAAAAATCCGGCGCGCCGATGGCAGCACGATCGCGCGGCGCGTGATGCTGTATGGCACCGTGCGACGCATTTCGCCCGGGCTGGATGCGGCGATGCAGGGCGTTCTGCGCGACACGGTAAGGGCGCGCGATTTTCTTCCGCTCGCGTTGCACGCAATCGCGCTTTCCGCGGCGGGCCAACCGGTCAGCCGGGAGTTTCGCGCGATCGTGGTCGGCGGCGGCGACGCTCCCGCGTGGGTCAGAACGCTCGACCCGATGAATCGCGACGCGGCGCGGAAATATCTCGCTCGTCTCGCGGGCGACCTGCTTTCCAACGACAACAACTACTTTCTGCCGCTTGACGCCGTCGAGAAGGTTGCAGCTGCCAGGCGCAGGAAGAGCGGCGACCCGCTTGAAGCGGTCGAAAAGGTTCGCGACGGCATCGACGAGGAAGTTCACTATTGCAGTTCCGACAGCGGGCCGATCAGAAAAGAAGTTGCCCACGGATTCAAGCCGCCGGCGATCGAACGCCTCGTTCGAATCGTGGATGAGCGTTTCGCTCCGATCGAGAAAATCTTTGAAACCAGGGGCCGTGCGCGATGAGCGACATCATCCATATGCGGCCGCGAATCCTCGACCGGATTCCGCTCGACCAGCACGCCGTGATCGAGGCCAGCGCCGGCACCGGCAAGACGTTCACGATCGAGAGCCTGGTCGTCGAGATCCTGCTCAAAACCGACGTCGCGATCGATCAGATTCTGGCGGTGACGTTTACGGAGAAGGCCACCGGCGAACTGCGCGCGCGAATCCGCGGGCGGCTGGAGTCTGTCATCTCGGGCGAATCGGCTCGAGCGGGCGATGGCGGCGACGC
>DASQHV010000462.1:0-5238 GCA_035631915.1 Candidatus Acidiferrales bacterium
AGCGGATCCTCGCCCGCCTCGACCATCCTCATCATCCAGTAAATCGCCGCGTCCGGATCGCTCCCGCGCATGCTCTTGATGAACGCGGAGATGACGTTGTAGTGCTCGTCGCCGGCGCGATCGTAGAGCAGCGCCTTCTGCTGCGCCGACTCGCGGATGTGCTCGGGGTTGATGATCGTCGCGCCGGCGTTCTGCGCGAACTCCGCGGCAATCTCCAGCGTACCGAGCGCGCGCCGCGCGTCGCCGCCGGCAAATCGAACTATCTCGTCCACCGCGCCGACGCCGAGCTTGAGTCCGGTCGCACCAAGGCCGCGCTCTGTGTCGGCGAGCGCGCGATGCACCAGCGTCGCGACGTTCTCCTCCGTCAGCGGCTGCAGCACCAACAGACGCATCCGCGAGAGCAGCGCCGAGATGACTTCGAACGACGGATTTTCGGTCGTCGCGCCGATCAGCGTGATGAGACCGCTCTCGACGTGCGGCAGAAACGCGTCCTGCTGTGCGCGATTCCAGCGGTGGATTTCGTCGATGAAGACCACGGTCCGCTTGCCGGCGTCCAAGTCGTGCCGCGCAGCTTCGACCGCTTCGCGCAGGTCGGCGACGCCCGCGCTCACCGCCGCCATCGAGCGGAACACCGCGCCGGACTGCGTCGCCAGCACGATCGCAAGCGTGGTCTTGCCCGTCCCCGGCGGTCCCCACAGGATCATCGAATGGAGCGCGTGCGCCGCGACCATCTGGCTGAGAATCTTGCCCGAACCCAGCAGATGCTCCTGCCCGACGACCTCGTCGAGCCGCCGCGGACGCATCCTGTCCGCCAGGGGTTGGCTGAGCGGCGTGCGCGGTGGAAAAAGCCCCGGAGAGGAATCGGCCTTGCGCCGTGCCATGTTTGCGACCCTAGCATACAGTGCTACGGTCAACACCTTGACAACGATGTCCCGCGAGTCAGTGCAATCAATCCGCGAGCCTGGACTTCGTTCGATGCCCGCTGTGGCGCTGGTGCTCTGCCTGACGCTCGTCGCCGGATGGCTCCGCTTCGCTTCGATCGACTTCGGGCTGCCCGACAATTTCCGGCCCGACGAGGAATACATCGTCGAGAAGGCGATCGGGTTCGGACCGAATTGGGATCCTTACTTCGCGACCTACCCCGCCGGCCTGATGTACGTGAATGCTTTTGTCTTCAGGGCATACGGCGTTGCGCATGGCAATTGGAGCGATTTCAGGGCGGCGTTCGCGGATAAAACGCGCGCCTACCTGGTCAGTCGGGAAATCACGGCCGTGTTCGGCACAGCGACGGTCGTCGCGATCTACGCCGCAGCGGCGCCGGCATTCGGTAGCGTCGCCGCGCTCAGCACAGCCGCGATCGTCGGGTTCTCGACGCTCAACGTGAGCGAGTCGTAGTTCGCGACGACCGACATCGCAGCCACGTTCTGGCTGACGCTGGCAATCGCGATGTTGCTGCGCATCGCCGTCGGCGGAAGTTGGCGGTACTACCTTGGCGCCGGAGTTTTTGCCGGTCTGGCTACCGCGACCAAGTATCCGGCCGGCGCAATCCTGATCGCAGTTGCGGCGGCCCATCTTGAAGCGCGATGGCGCGAGGGTGGCCGAAATTTTCTCTGGCGCGCGCTCGGCGACGCCAGGATTTACCTTGCCGGCGTAGCCGCGATCACCGCGACAATTTGCGCGTCGCCCTACCTGGTCCTCAATTGGGCTCAAACCCTTCACGACTTTGAATTTCACCGGATGTCATTTCGCATCGGGCCGGTAAACCCTGTGGCTGGCTACGGATGGCACTGGCTGATGCGCTACGCGATGCCCGATAGCTTTGGCGTCACGCTCGATGTCGCGCTGATAGCCGGGATGCTGTGGGCGGTGCTGCGTCCGAAGCCCGGTACCACTTCACTGGTCGCATTTCTTTGGGTCGCATTCGTTACGATCACTGCTTCGTTGCGTACACACTATCGATACCTGGTGATCCCGTTTCCCGCGATGGCGATTCTGGCCGGAGTCGCCGCGGCGGACTTGATGCACCTGGCCGAATCGAAAATCGGCCGCACGCGCGCCGCGGCGGCGTTGGCCCTGTTGATGACCCTTATACTGGCGCCGTCTGTCGTTCGAGATGTGCAACTGAACCGGTTGCTTGCGCAAACCGACACGCGAACTCTCGCTCGACAATGGATTGTCGCTCACCTGCCGTTGGACACGACGCTCGCGTCCACCAGCGTTTCCAATTTTGGAAATCCGCAGCTGCCGGCGGGCTATCGGTACGAACCGGTTGATGATTTTCAGGGGTTGAAGGCGAACAAGATCCGGTGGGTTATCTCGGACAGCCTGGCGCCGCTGGCTGCCTACTCGCCCGGCGCCAGCCCCGCGGAACTCAGTTGGCTTCACGACAATGCGACGCTGGTTTTCGACGCGGACCCGATCGCGCCAAACGCCACTCGAGCGCCCGTCTTCGACTCGGCAGACGCCTTCTACGCTCCGCTCGGCAACATCGCGAGCATGGAGCGCCCAGGACCGCGAATCCGCATCTGGGAGGTGAAGTAGCGCCCACGGCGCGGCCATTTTGACTGGCGTTGCGCGAGGGCGCCGGTGTGATCTAGCTTCAAGGCGGGCTGGACAGGAGCCGGCACCACCATATGATCGTTGGCATCGACATCGGCGGTTCGACCACCGACGCGGTAATTCTGGAAAATGGCGGGCTGCACGTTGTAACGATTGAGGCGAACGACCCGGTCGCGGCGGCGGCTGGCGCGCTGGGCAAACTGGTCGCCGATTTCGGCATCAAGCTCGAGGACGTTGAATGTGTCGCGGCGACGGGCGCGGGTTCGCGCGTGTTGTCCAAGTCGCTGCTCGGCCGTCCGGTCGTCAAGGTAAACGAATTTACGGCGATCGGAATCGGCGGCACTTCGCTCGCCGGCAAGGAGAGCGCGCTGGTGGTGTCGCTCGGCACCGGCACCGCGATCGTGTCGGTGACGCGCGACAAGATCGCGCACTTCAGCGGCACCGGAGTCGGCGGCGGCACGCTGCTCGGGCTGGCCAAGCACATGCTCGGCATCTCGACCATCGAGCGGCTGGAAAAGCTGGCGCGCAAGGGCGATCTGCGGCGCATCGACCTCAGCGTTCGCGACATCGCGGGCGGCTCGATCGGCGACTTGCCGCCGTCCACGACGGCCGCCAACTTCGGCAAGATCACCGCCGACGCGACGCCCGAAGACAAGGCGTTGGCGATCATGAACATGATCGTCGAGTCGATTGGCGTGCTGGCGCTAGCCAGCGCACGGGCATGCGGCCAGGAAAATATCGTCCTGACCGGCAAACTCTCGCGCCTGTTCCGCTTCATGCAAGAGATGAAGCGCCTCGATTTCCCGTTCGGGCGCCGTTTCGCGATCCCCGATCACGCCGACTTTGCCACTGCGATCGGCGCCGCGCGCCACGCCCGCACGATGTAGCTCGCGCCCGCTGCCGCGCGCTCGCCTGTCCGTCGCCGTTCCAACCTTCGCCCGATTGGATATAAGATGCCTCGGTCTGCGGAGCCTTCTTTTGCGAGGACCGCTACCGACCAGGATGTGACCGCGATGCCATCAGAGCTGCTCAAGGGATTCCGGATGCTCGACCTGACCGACGAGAAGGGCGCGCTATGCGGCAAGATTTTCGCCGACCTCGGCGCCGAAGTGGTCAAGGTCGAGCCGCGGGACGGATGCTCGACGCGGCGCATCCCTCCGTTCCTCGACGACGTTCGCGACGCCGACCACTGCTTGTACTCGCTCGCGTACCATGCCGGGAAAAAATCCGTGACCGCCGACCTCGCGAATCCCGACGGCCGCACGCTGATCGGCGAGTTGGCCGCACGTGCGGACTTTCTCGTCGAGTCGTATCCGCTGGGCTATCTCGAATCGATAGGTCTCGGCTACGACACGCTCGCGGCGCGCAACCCGCGGCTGGTCTACACCTCGATAACGCCGTTCGGCGACACCGGTCCCGGCCGCAACTATCAGTGGGCCGACATCATCACCTGGGCCGCGGGCGGCATGATGTACCTGATGGGTGAGGAGGACAAACCGCCGCTGCAGATGAGCCTGCCGCAGGCCGGATTGCATGCCGGCGCCGAGGCCGCAGTCGGCTCGTTGCTCGCGCACTATCCGCGACAGAGCGACGGACTTGGTCAGCGCGTCGTCGTCAACATGCAGGCCTGCATCGTGTGGACGCTGATGAACGAGCAGGCGATGCCGTTTTTGCACGGCAATCACCTGAAACGCACCGGAGTCTTCGTCGGCTCGGCGGACGCGCGGCGCAAGATGGTTTACGAGTGCAAGGACGGGCACATCTCGACGCTGATCGCGGGCGGGGTCGTGGTCGGCGGCTCGACCAAGGCGCTGATCGGATGGATGGACGAGCACGGCTTCGCGGCAGAGTGGATGCGCACCAAGGACTGGATTTCGTGGGTCCCCGGCGTGTTCATGAAAATGACCGAAAAGGATTACAGCGAGATCGCGGACCTGGAAACCAGAATCCAGCAGTTTTTTCTGACGATGACCAAGCGCGAGATCTACGTGGGGGGACTGAAGCGCCGGATTTTTCTGGCGCCCGTCGCCAGCGCGGCAGATATCGCCGTCGACGAGCAGCTCAAGGCGCGCGACTTCTGGATCGACGTGCCGCACGACACGATTGGCCGCACGCTCAAATTTCCCGGACCGTTCGCAAAAATGTCCGCGACGCCGATCGGCACGACCACGCGCGCGCCGCGCGTCGGCGAGCACAATGACGAAATCTATCGTGGACTGCTCGGCACGGCGCCGGACCGAATTGCAAAGCTGCGCATCGCCGGCGCGATCTAGGGGCACGTCCGGGACAACTGCATCGGGGAAATTCGAGATGAGCCGCTTCGCACTGGAAGGAATTCACGTACTCGACTTCGCGTGGGTCGGCGTCGGTCCGATCACGACCAAGTATTTTGCCGACAACGGCGCCGACGTGATCCGTATCGAGTCCGCCGCGCGCCCCGACGTGCTGCGAATCGGCCCGCCGTGGAAGGACGCGCAGCCGGGCATCAATCGGAGCCAGTTCTTCGCCAGCTTCAACAGCTCGAAAAAGGGAATCACGCTCGACCTCAGCAAACCCCGGGCGCGCGAACTCGCCAAGCGACTGGTGCCGTGGGCGGATATCGTGGTCGAGAGTTTCACGCCCAAGGCGATGCGCAACTGGGGACTCGACTACGATAACTTGCGCGAGTTGCGCCCCGAC
>DASQHV010000463.1:0-10873 GCA_035631915.1 Candidatus Acidiferrales bacterium
CCTTCCAGCAGCTCGGAGTCTTATCAGCAGTCTCATCCTAACAGCAACCAGGACTACCAGACTTACAACTCAAATCAGATGGCTGAGCAGCAGTCCAAATACAACGAAGCGAATACGCTACAGGAGAACCAGGAAAAGACCGAAAAGCAGATGCACAATGAGACTATGGATACGGCCAGCAGTATCAACTCCAACAACACCAGCAATAGCAACAACTCCTACTACGGTCCTTACGGAAACTGTTGCAATGACAGCGGCGCGAGCACCGGCGAGGTGATGGGTGCGGCGGCTTTGGGAGCGGTCGGGGGAATGGCAGTCGGCTCGATGGTCACCGCTAACTCTCAGCCGCAAGCGCCGACGACGATCATCGAAAATAATCCGCCCTACGGAACTCCATACGGACCTCCTGCGATGGGAACGACGGTCTACAACCTGCCGCCGGGTGCGTTCGCGACTACGATCAATGGGAGCACTTACTTCACGGCAAACGGCGTGTACTATAAACCGTTCTACAGTGGCAGCCAGGTAGTGTATGTAGTCTCCCAACCTTGAAAAGCGGCCGAACAAGCGATGGCCCAGTCTCAATTTCGGCGCTACAAGGTACTCTCGCAGACGGGAACCTTCATAAGCGGCGCGTCATGCGATGGTCAACTCGCGCGACCACCTCGCCGCGTTGATTGGTGAGCGTCGAGCGCACCACGACGAACAGGATCGTCCCGCTGCGCCCGGTCTTTTCGTACATCTCTTTGATCTCGGAGCCGACGCGGATCGAATCGCCGGGGCGGATTGGCACGGCGAGCTCGAGTTCGATGCCGCCGAGCAGACCGCCGCCGCGGAGCGCCGGGATTTGATCGAAGACGTCGTCGGCGTAGCGAAACGAGGCGACGAACGCGGGCGGCGCAACGATCCCGCCATATTTCCCCGCGCGCGCCGCGACCGGATCGACGTAGAGCGGATTGTCTTCGCCGACGGTGGCGCAAAAGCTTGCGATTCTCTCGGCCGTCACGACGAAGGGCGCGTTCGTATCGATATTGGAATTGTCCTGCGGCATTTGCTCCGGGTAGCAACACTTGCACCCCTTCTCGCGAAAATAAACCGCTGCAGTTCGGTGCAGCTCGCCCGACCTTCCAAGATTGACGACAACACGGGATAATCGCGCACCATCGTGCGATTCGAAGAGGAGCGGCATTTGGCGACGCAAGGTTCGAGTTGGTACGTCGATTTTTTCCGCAACGACTACCTCGGCGTATACGAGCATCAATTCACCGCGGAGCGCGCCGCCAAAGAGGTCGCATTTGCCGAGCAGGTGCTGGAACTCAAGCCCGGATGCCGCGTGCTCGACCTATGCTGCGGTCAGGGGCGTCATGCGGTGTTGCTGGCGAAGCACGGCTTCCAGGTCACGGGCATCGACCTTAACCCCGCTTACCTCGAGCTGACGCGCGAGGCCGCTCGCGGAGCCGGCGTGACGGTGGATACTATCGCCGCCGACATGCGCGAAATTCCGTTTCAGAATCATTTCGATGCGATCGTCAACATGTATTCGTCGTTCGGATACCTGGAGTCGGAAGCCGAGGACCTGAGAGTGCTGGAGTCCGCTTCCAGAGCCTTGAAGCGCGGTGGGCGCCTGCTGCTCGACATGCTAAATCGCGAGTGGGCGGTCGCGAACTACATCCAGAACGACTGGCATACCGGCTCCGACGGCACAATTTACGTCGAGCGCCGGGACCTCGACCTGGCCAGCAGCAGCATGCACGTGAGCTTCACGATCGTCGGACCGGATGGTGCGCGCCGCGATTCAGTCGGGCATCATATCCGGCTCTACACGTTCACCGAGATAACCCGCCTGCTGCAACGCGTCGGCATGAGCGTGACCGGCGTGTTTGGCAGCTTCGACAACGATCCTTACGCGATCGCGACGCGCCGCATGATCGTCCTCGCGCAGAACGCGGCGTAGTGTCGCCGCCAGGCAGCATGGAGAAAATTGCAGTACTCGCGAGTGGCGGATTGGACAGCTCGGTGCTGATCGCGGACATGGCGGCAAACGCCGAGGTATTTCCGATCTACGTGCAGTGGGGGCTTGCGTGGGAAGCCACGGAGCTTGCGGCGTTGAAGGCGTTCATGGCGGCGCTCGACAATCCCCGCGTGAAGCCGGTGACGATGCTGGCCACGCCAATCGGGCCCATCTATGGAGACCACTGGAGTGTCACGGGCAAGAGCGTTCCAGGCGCGACCGAGCCCGACGAGGCGGTATTTTTGCCCGGCCGCAACATCCTGCTGATCGGATTGGCCGCGGTCTGGTGCGCAACCCACGGCGTGCGCCGCGTCGCGGTCGGATCGCTCGGCGGTAATCCGTTTCCCGACGCGACCCCGGAATTTTTTCAGAGCTATGCGGCGGTGCTGAGCGCGGGCCTCGGCCGCGAGGTGCAGTTGGAGGCGCCGTACCGCGGCCTTCATAAGTGCGATCTGGTCAAGCGCTTCGCAAATATGCCGCTCGAGTTGACCTTGACTTGCATGGCGCCCGCGGGCGGCGAGCATTGCGGGCGATGTAACAAATGCGCGGAGCGCCAGGATGCTTTTCGGCGCGCGGGCGTCTCTGATCTCACCACTTACCGCGGCTGATGCGAGCATCGGCGAACTGATCTTCGAAATGAACTCAAGTCGCCGCGTTTCTTTTGGGACATGCGCGATGCTCGCCGCCGTCGTATGGGTTGTCGGCGTGCTTGGCGGCTGCAAATCCGATCGAGCGGCGCCGCCCGCGCCAACCGCCGCATTCCGCGTCGCACTGCTTACGCCCGGTCCCGTCAGCGACGCAGGCTGGAACGCCGCCGCGTACGAAGGCCTGGAGTTGATCAAGAGCAAGCTTGGCGCGGAGACCGCCCTGGTTCAGACTACCTCGCCGGCCGACTTTGAAGATTCGATGCGCGATTTTGCGACTCGCGGCTTCAACCTGGTGTTCGCGCATGGCTTCGAGTTCACCGACGCCGCGATCAAGGTCGCGCGCGATTTTCCCAACACCTATTTCGTGGTCAGTTCGGGCAGCGAGGCGTCGCAGAACGTGGCGTCGCTGACCTTCAAAGTTGACGAGGCGGCGTACGTCGAGGGCGTGCTGGCGGGCGGAATTTCCAAGACCGGCGTGGTCGGCGCGATTGGCGGAATCGAACTGCCGTCGATCCGGCTGACCTTCGAGGGCTTCAAGCGCGGGTTTCTCTCGGTGCAGCCCAAGGGCCGCGTGCTGGTCAGCTATACCGGCAACTTCAACGACGTCGGCGCGGCGAAGGAGGCGGCGCTCGCGCAGGTCAGCCAGGGCGCCGACCTCTTGATGCACAACGCGGACGCGGCCGGGCTCGGCGTTTTCGAGGCGGCTGAGGAGCGGCACGTCTACGCGTTCGGCACGTTCACCAATCAGAACGGCGTCGCGCCCGACGTGGTGATCGCGAGTTCCGTTACTTCTACACCGCAGGCGTTTTTGAAAATTGCCACTGAAGTGAAGGAGCATCGGTTTCATCCACGAATGATCGAATACGGCATGTCGGACGGGATGGTCGAAATCGTGATCAACCCACGCCTCGAATCCAAGATTCCGGCGGCGGCACTCGACCGTTTTCACAAAGCCGAGCACGATCTGCACTAGCTCAGGCGGCCGCCGCACGCCGACTGGACACCCGCGACGCTGGTGCTACCTTGTAGCGAGACTGATCAAATGGTCAGTCCTACCGCGATGGCCGACGAAGAGCAGATGGCGGCCGCCAGGATCGGCGGCTTGCGGATTCACAACGCGCCAATCGAGTTGGCGGAGTACAGCGCGGAGTGGCCCGTGCTCTTCAGTCGCGAGGCCAACCGGATTCGGTCTGTGCTCGGCGACCGGGTGCTGCAGCTCGAGCACGTCGGTTCGACTTCGATACCGGGACTCGCCGCAAAACCGATCATCGACATATTGCTCGCGGTCCGTGACTCAAACGACGAGCCGGCGTACGTGCCGGCGATGGAGTCCGCGGGATACGTTTTGCACGGACGCGAGCGCGACTGGCACGAGCATCGCCGGTTCAAGGGTCCCGACACGAACATCAACCTTCACGTCTTTTCCGAAGGGTGTCCGGAGATCGAGCGGATGCTGTTTTTTCGTGATCGGCTGCGCAGCAACGACCAGGATCGCGAACTGTACGAACGCACCAAGCGCGAGCTCGCGCGGCGGGTCTGGAAGTACGTGCAGAACTACGCCGATGCGAAGAGCGAAGTGGTCGAGGGCATCATCGCGCGGGCGCGCGGCTAGCCGATCTTCCGAGGGGGGAGCCGGCTGAGGGGCCGTTCTCCACCGCCACTAACAGGTTGTAGCTTCTTGATACTTGTCAGTTGGCTTTTTCTACTTCGCCTGATCCAATCGCAATCATTCTCTTTTGCGCTAAAGTTGGAACAAAACTACTATCTTCGCTCGTAGCAGGTTGAATTCGCGTCCAGGCGTGCCGCGACCAACGCGGAGATGCGAACGGATGCTGGCGGCGATTTTATCCTGCGCGCCCGAACTCTGATTTAAGTTTCGAGTCCTCAAAACAACCAAAACCAGGAGGAGCAGATGAAACGTTTTCTTCGAAAGTCATCAATTTGGGGCGCTCTGGGGTTGGCGGTTGCGGCGGTCTTTATGGTGTCGGGATCGCAGCGGGTATCCGCTGCCGGGGTGATTCCCAACGGCGCGCTGATGGTCTCGATTGGCAATGGCTTTGTGCAGGAGTGGGACACCACCACGACGCCGCCGACCTTCGTGGCGCTGCTCAACACCATGGTCGATGCGGTGACCGCCGGTTCTATGTTTGACATCCCAGGAAATTTCTATGTGACGGACTTCAATGGCAGCGACGTAACAAAATTCGATCCGACGGGGGCGCTGCTGGGCGACTTTGGCAGCGGCTACGCCGAGCTCCCGGAATCGATCACACCTAACGCGGCCGGCGACTTCTTCGTCGGACAGGCCGGGGTATCCTCCACCAAAATACTGGAATTCGGTTCGCTGGGGGCGCCGATCATGTCGTTCGCGGCGTTGGTCGAGGATCGCGGCACCGATTGGATCGACCTGGCGAAGGATCAGTGCACGCTGTTCTACACGTCCGAGGACTTGCACGTGCTGCGCTTCGACGTGTGCGCCAACATCCAACTGCCCCTTTTTGCGGGGCCGCTGCCTGGTCCCAACGCCTACACCGTTAAAATAAGACAGAACGGCGAAGTTATGGTCGGCGACACGACCGAGGTAATCCGCCTGGATGCGGCTGGGAACCCGGTGCAGCACTACCTTGCGAGCAGCATCGAGCCCTCCAACAAGACGCCGCTGCTATTCGGACTGACGCTTCCGCCCGACGGAACTACGTTCTGGACTGCAGACTTGAACTCGTTTGACGTGTTCCATGTCGACATCGCGACGGGCGCGGTGCTGACTCACTTCAACACAGTGACCGACTGCACGAGCTGCGGAGATACCTCAGCCGTCGCGGGTCTGACAATCAAGGGAGAGATCACGCCTGCCAATCCGCCGCCGGATTGCTCGCATGCGGTCGCCAGCGCACCGACGTTGTGGCCGCCCAATCACAAGTTCGTTCCTGAGACAGTGTTGGGTGTGACCGACGTCTCGGCTGCGTTCACGATAAACATCGATGCGATCGATCAGGATGAGCCGGTGCTGGAGAAGGGCGAGGGCGCGGGCAATACCTGTCCCGACGGCGAAGGGGTCGGCACTAATACTGCCTTGATTCGGTCGGAGCGAAGTGGCCATGGCGACGGACGCGTGTATCACATCGACTTCACTGCCACGGATACCAATGGGAATACTTGCAGCAGCGACGTATCGGTTTGCGTTCCGCACGATCAGGGTCATGGCGCCAAATGCGTGGACGAGGGCGAGCTGTTCGATTCGACAGTCTGTCCGGGTCCCAAGCGACACTGAAACATAGTAAGCGGCATCTAGCGCGCTGAGACGGACTCTCTGACAAAATGGGGACAGCTCTGACGGGGGCTGTCCCCGTTTTTTGTTGAATCAACGATGGTGGAATCTGGCGACAAGAACCGGCGTAGTCCGTCTGACACCGAGCAATCGCGATGGATGTCGCCAAACCGCTGGATAGCGCTGCGACAGTATCGCGATCGCGCGCCGATCTACGACCTTGAGCTGGCGCTGCTTGAGCCAGTGCGGCGTCGCGCGATCGAGCTGCTGGCATTGAAGCCGGGCGCGACGGTGCTGGACGTCGGATGCGGAACGGGGCTGAGTTTTGCGGCGCTTGAAGAAAGTATCGGGCCGACGGGAGCGATCGTTGGAATCGAGCAGAGCGGCGACATGCTTGAGCGCGCGCGCAGCCGGGCCAGTCAGGAATCGTGGCGCAACGTGACTCTGGTGGCATCGGCGGTCGAAGAAGCGGAGATTCCGCTGCTCGCCGACGCCGCGTTGTTTCATTTCACCCACGACATCTTGCGGACGCGCGCCGCCGTCGCGCACGTGATCGAACGACTCAAGCCCGGCGCCAGGATCGTCGCCGCAGGACTGAAGTGGGCGCCGCGTCGCGCGATGCCGCTGAATTTCTTCGTCTGGTTTGCCGCGCTGAGATCCATCTCGACCCTGGAAGGACTCAGCCGGCCGTGGGATCGGCTGGCTGAGTTGGTGGACGACCTGGTTGTCGAGGAGATGCTCGGCGGCACCGTCTACGTTGCCGCCGGTACTGCGCGAGTATGATTCGACCGGCCCGACGTTCCGACTTCGACGCGCTGCTGCGGCTGGTCGCAGCGTACTACCGCTTCGATTCGATCCGCTTCAACCGGAGTACCACCGGACGCGCGCTGCGCCGACTGCTGCGCGAGGAGTCGCTGGGCCGCGTGTGGGTGATCGACGCGGGCGGCGCGCTCGCCGGCTACGCCGTTCTAACTTACAACTTCGACATGGAATTCGGCGGAGTGCAGGGAATCGTCACCGACTTTTTCATCGCGGCGCGATACCGGCGAAAAGGCCTTGGCGCGCGCACGCTCGCCGCCATCCGGGACTATTGCAAGTCGCGCGGTATCGGCACGCTAGAACTGCAAGTGACGCGGCACAATCGCGCGGCGCAGGCGTTCTATCGCGCGCTCGGATTCAAGACGCTCGATCGGATCGTCATGGATCTCGATGTATGACGGCCCGACTGCGCGGTTCGCGCAAGAAATCCAAATCCAGCGTTCGCGGATCAGCCCTTGAGGCGCGCGGTCGCCTTGATCTCAACCAGCCCGCCCGGCAGCGCAAGCTCGACGATTCCGATTGCCGTCCACGACGGGTAAGGCGCGCTGATGTAGCGATCCTTGACCTTGGTGAAGGTTCCCAGGTTCTTTTGCAGGCCGACATGGAAGGTCGTCACTTCGACGATGTCGGAAAACGTGGCGCCCGCGGCCTGGAGCACGGACTTGAGCATCTCGAACGCGGCGGTGAATTGCGTTTCCGGGTCGGCGGGACACTTGCCGTCCGGCCCGATGCCGATCACGCCAGAACAAAACAGCCGATTGCCGTCCTTGATCGCGGGCGCGAAGTGAAACTGGTCGTACAGCCCTTGCATGTTTGCGGGAATGACAACGTTGCTCTTATCCATATGATTTCCTCGCGAACGTCTCGCTCTATAGATGTGCTGCGATGCAAATCGCTTGGTTGTCCATCCGCACTTTGCCGGACTTGTCGGCATACTTTTGCGCCGCGTCGGTCACGGCGTCGAGAATTTTGCGCTGAAGCTCCGCCGGCTGCTTCGCGAGCATCGCGCGAAACTGAGTCGACATCTGCCGGCGCAACTCCGTGAACGCGGCCGGCGACTTGAATTCGAACACCACGTTGATCGGCTCAACGTGAATGTCCTTGAAGCCCGCGTTCGCCAGTGCGCGCTCTAGCGGCCGCGTATCGGCCAGCTTGGTCGGCGACGGCGCGTCCGGCGGCGGCGCAGGCAGATTTGCAAGCGCCCGCACCCGTTCGTCGGCCGTCGAAATCAACGGCACTTTTTCCGGCGGACCCCATACCGAAGTCGCGAACGTGCCGCCGGCGACGAGCAGTTGCGCGACGCGGCGCGCCACCGGGTCGAGGTCCGGCACGAACATCAGTCCCCATCGGCAGAGCGCGGCGTCGAAATCGCGCTCCTCGACCGCGAGCGATTCGGCATCCGTCTCGAGGAACTTTAGATTGCGCAGGCCGAGCGTTGAGCTTCGTTCGCGCGCGAGTTCGAGCATCGCGGACGACTGATCGGTCGCCACGACTCTACCTGTCGGTCCGACTTTGCGGGCTGCCGTGATCGCGGGCTCGCCAGAGCCGGTCGCGATATCCAGGACGCGGTCGCCCGGCTTGACGCGCGCCAACTCGACCAGCCGATCGGAAACGTGTTGGGCGGCGCGGTCCATGCTGGCCCACATGACCTTCCATCCGGGCGCAGCACTGTTCCAGAACTCACGCTGTTCGCGGCGGACGCGATCGCGGTCGATAGGCGTAGTCGGTTCGCTCATTTGATGATCCTTGCGACGAACAAAGCATCGCCGCATCGCCCGCGTCAACCGCGCGCAGTGTGGAACGCGCGGCTTCTACTGGCTCGCAGGATTGTCGCGATGCCCCATCGCCTCCATCGCCTTTTGCTCTTCCGGCGACAACTGAACCGGACCGAGGTCGAAGGTCAGCTTGTTCAACTTCCCGGTAAAGCGGAAGGGCACATCGTATTTGTATTCGAGCATCGCGACCGGGGTACCGGTGTCGATGCCGACGTCGAAAGTTTCATCCCACTGGAAGATGAACGGGACGGTGTGATCGATGTGCTTGGTGTCGACCGCCTTGCCGTCCACGATCAACGTGCCGGTGCCGCCTTTGCCGAAACCGCCGCCGTCGAATTTGAAGTCGAACACCAAGGTGTGATGGCCGGGTTCCAACTCGCTGCCCGACCAGATGAACCGCTTGAGATCCAACAGATTGTACAAAAATACTGGTCGGCCGCGGCGCACTCCCGCCACGCCCTTGCTCAGATAGAATCCGAATCCACCGAAGCGGCCGCCCTCGGTGACGATCATTCCCTCGGCGCCGCCCTTGGGGATGTCCACGTCGGCGGTGATTTTGTAAGAGCGCTGCAGGATGCTGGGTGCGGAGCCGGGCGGGACGCCGCTAAGCTCGCCCGAGTAGGTGAACGAGGTTCTGCCGGCGGCAAGACTCGGGCGCGGCGTCAGGATTCGTGTCAACGTTGAATTGTCGAGCGGCAGGACCTGATACTTCGCCGCCTCCTCCATGAACAGCTTTTGCATTTCCTGCAGCTTGTCGGGCGACTTGGAAGCGAGATCGTTGAACTGGGTCGGATCCGACTTGAGGTCGTAGAGCTCCCAGTTGTAGCCGTCGATCACGTCGGGCGCCGGTCCGCTGGCCAGCACCCACGGCAGGGTGGCCGGTGTCGTCGACGCCATCCAGCCGTCGTGGTAAATCGCGCGATTACCCAGCATCTCGAAGTACTGAGTGTCCCGCTTCGAGGCTGCGCTGGCATTCGCCTTGTCCCAAGTGTAGGCCATGCTGACGCCTTCGATCGGCTTCTGAGCGATGCCGTCGATAGTCTCCGGCGCGGAAATGCCGGTGGCCTCCAGTATCGTCGGCATAACGTCGATCACATGATGGAACTGGGTGCGAATTCCGCCGGCGTCCTTGATTCGATTCGGCCACGCGACCGCCAATCCTTGGCGCGTGCCGCCCAGGTGCGAGGCGACCTGCTTGGTCCACTTGAACGGAGTGTCGAACGCCCAGGCCCATTCCACCGCCATGTGCGGGTACGTTTGGTCGGTGCCCCAGAACGGGTAGAACAGCATCTGATCCTTGACCGGCACTTCGACGCCGTTCAGCGAGGCGACTTCGTTGGGCGTTCCATTCAACGTTCCTTCGGCGCTCGCGCCGTTATCGCCGCTGATATAGAAGACCAGCGTGTTGTCGAGCTTGCCCATGTCGGCGATCGCTTGAACCACGCGGCCGATTTCGTGATCGGTGTACGCCAGGTACGCCGCGTAGACTTCGACTTGACGGGCGAAGAGCTTCTTTTCCTCGATGCTGAGCGTGTTCCACTCCGGCAATGACTTCGGCCACGGCGTCAACTGTGCGTCGGCCGGGATGACGCCGAGCCGCTTCTGATTGGCGAAGATCTGCTCGCGCAGCGCGTTCCAACCCATGTCGAACTTGCCCTTGAACTTGTCGATCCACTCGGGCGTCGGATGGTGCGGCGCGTGGGTGCCGCCCGGGACGTAGTAGACGAAGAACGGCTTCTCGGGGGAGAGCTCGTTGAGCTGATTCAGATACGCGATCGCGTCGTCGGCCATCGCGGTGGTCAGGTTCCATCCCGGGTGACCGAGGTAAGGGTAGATTGCCGTGGTGTTGCGAAACAGGTTCGGTTGCCACTGGCTCGTGTCGCCGCCGACGAAGCCGTAAAAGTACTCGAAGCCCATGCCGACCGGCCATTGGTCGAAGGGCCCGGCCTGGCTCGTGAGGAATGCCGGCGTGTTGTGGTCCTTGCCGAACCACGACGTCGAGTATCCGTTGCGCTTGAGAATCTCGCCGATCGTCCCTGTATTCTTAGGAATGAACGAGTCGTAGCCCGGGTAACCCGTCGCTATTTCGGAAACTACGCCGAAGCCGGCCGAGTGATGGTTGCGGCCGGTGATCAGAGCGGCGCGCGTCGGCGAGCACAGCGCGGTCGAGTGGAACTGGGTGTAGCGCAGCCCCATCTGCGCGATTCGATCCAGCGTCGGCGTCGGGATCACGCCGCCGAAGGTGCCGGGCGCACCGAAGCCGACGTCGTCGGTCATGATGAGCAACACGTTCGGCGCGCCCGTGGGCGGCACGACCCGCGGCGGCCAGTACGGCGTCGAATCTTTGGCGCGA
>DASQHV010000464.1:0-1961 GCA_035631915.1 Candidatus Acidiferrales bacterium
GCTCGCCGCGACGCGCCAGGTCGGTGGCGCGGTCGGCGGCTTGCGGTCCCGCGCCCAATTGATTTGTTCGGCGAGGGTGCCACGGCCGCCGCGGAGCACCGCCCGCGCCGCCGTCTGCACCAACGCGCGAACCTCGTTCGAGACCAGATCGGCGCGGAGGACGAATATGGCGCCGCGCGCGTCGTCGCCCGGAGCCCTGGGCATGGATCGATTCATGCGCACCAGCGCATCCAGCGAATTTTGCAAATCCTGTACATAGGACGGCGGGCGTTCGTTCAGGATCACGAGGTCGACGGCAAGCTGCTTCAGTCGCCAGTATTCATGGGCGCGCAACACCTGGCGGACGAGTTCGAGGTCGTCGCCTTCTGCGACCTGGACGACCACGATGGGAAGGTCGCCCGATATGCCCTGCGGCCAGAGCGCGGATGACTTTCGCACGCCGCGCTTGAGGACGTCCTGCGCAGGTCGTAGAGCCGGATCGGAATAGAGCACGTGATTGGCGAGCCGCTGGAATAGATGGGCGTCGTCCGCGGAAATCCCCAGGTGATGGAGCTGCATCTGCGCCTGTGTCCACGCAAGCGTGGTGGCGCGCTCGTACGCCATCGCGTCGTGATGCTTGTCCGCGAGGTCGAGCACGGCTTCGCGCGTCGGTGCAGCCATCGTCCAGAACGCCAACCGCACCGTATCGCCGCGCGGGATACGCACGCGCTGGCGCAGGCTGAAAACCGGATCGAGCACCGGACCTGCGGTGTTGGAGAGCGGCGAGCCGTCACACACCGCGGCGGGTGCTCGATTGGTGCGCCCGCGCCCGAGAAAGCGCGCGCGATCGGTTTCAAACTGCACGTCGCCCGAGGTTTGACCCTCGACGACAACGAGATGCGCTGCCCAGACCTGCGGATCGGCATCCGAACGCCGCCGCCGCGTGGCAAGAATTGCCTCGAGACCGGGCACGAATTCCGTTTCCACGAACAATTTGGAAAAGGCCGGATGGGCCAAATCGTCGGATTGCCGCGCCAAGGCAATTTCGGCGTAGGACGTCACGTCGATCTCCCGCGCACGCGCGCCGTGATTGGTGATCGAAATACGTCGCACTTCCGCGTCATCCTCCGGCGAGATCGCGATCTCGAGCACGGTGCCGATCGAACCGTCGCGCCGAACGATCCGGGCACCGTCCTCGGAGAAAACCACATCGTATGCGTCCGGTTCCGTGCCGCACGGCTGGTAGCCGGCTGACCACACATCTCCACTGCGCACTTCGCATAAAAAGATGTAGGAGCCCCAGCCGTCGCAGGTCGCGTCCTCGCGCCAACGTGTGACAGCGGTGTTGCGCCAGCGGCTGTAGCCCGAGCCCGCGGCCGTCACCATCACCGAATAACGTCCATTCGAAAGAAGCTGCGTGCGCGGCACGCGAGAGTGGGCGCTCGTATAGCGCCGCCGAATCTCGGGCACGGGACCCACCAGTTCGACCGCTTCCGTCGTGTGTTCTGGCGGTTGACGGGCAAGTGCGACATCGCGCGGCATGCGCTCCTGGAGCAGAAGCTCTGCCGATTGGACGAACGCTTCAGTATGGAAGCGCGCACGCATCGCGCCGTCATGAAGCGCATCGCCAATGGCGACCAGGCTCATCGCCTGGTGATGCGTCATATAGGCACGCACGATGGCGAATTTCGCGCCCTCGGGTACGCGCGAGCGTGTGTAGTCGACCGCCTCGTACCAGCCATATTCGCCGCGCGCGCCGAGCCTCGCGAGTCGCTTGAAGTTTCGTACCGCGGCAGCGGGATCGACCATGGCGGCGAGCGCCGTCGCATAGGGCGCGACGACTGTATTTTCGCCGAGGGCGCGCTTGTAGCCGAGGTCCGGAACGCCGAAACTCGAATACTGATATGTCTGCTCGATATCGCGCGCGTTATATTCCGATTCCGACATGCCCCAGGGAATACCGAGCTCCTCGCCGTATTCGA
>DASQHV010000465.1:0-3718 GCA_035631915.1 Candidatus Acidiferrales bacterium
CCGCCTACGTCGAAGCTCGCCATCGCACCAATGCGCGCCGCGGGGTCGTAGAATTCGATACCGACGCGGCCCGGTGCGGCGACGCTAGCGGCGGCGCCGATTTCACGCTTGACGACCGGCGGTCGCGGCTCGCGATTGACGACGACTCGAGCGCGCTGGGGCATCGATTCGGCGGCGACTGCATGCGTGGCGCCATTGCCGGAGAAAACCGCTGCGATACTGTCCTCGGTCCGCGCGCGCAAATCGCCGGGCATCCGCAGCGCGACGGAGAGCTCGAGTTGCGCGGCGTCAACCGTGCCGGTCATCGCGATTTCGGAAATCGAGCGCAGCGCCGCGACCGGACTTCGACTGTGCCGTGCCGAAAACGCCTGCAACAGATTTTGCAGTCCACCGCCCGGATAACGCATCCCGTAGGTTGGCTGGATTCCGTGGCCGCGCAGGCGGTCGGCGAGATCGTTCAACGGGCCGTGGATAAAATCGTCACTCGCCGATACGCACGCGGCGCCCGGCGGCCTGAGCTCGCCCCCGATGGTGCGCAGGCCGAGCCCGAAATCGAGCCGTGGCTCGATGATGTTCCAGCCGTGAATCAAAAGCACCGTCGCCCGGCCGTGGCGCGCGACGATCGACTCGACCCGCTCCGCAATCAGCTCGATCAGCCACGGTGCGCGCTCGACGATCTGCGACAGCCGATTGCAATCGAGTCGATTGCGATCCATCGCCGTGTTGATCAGCGCCGAAGCGCGAAGCCGGCTCGCGAGCGCGCGCGTGATGTCGGCGGTGTGCAGGTCGTTGACCTTGGGGTTCAGCAGCGCGCGCGTGCGAGGCTCGGCGCGTCCGCCGTGCGGCGCGATCAGCAGCAGCGGCGATTCGGCGTCGAGCACCTCGAGCCACGCCTCGGGTGCCCCGTTCGATCGAGGAATTCCGTCCGCTGCGCTCATTCCGATCCCCGCCTACCGGACTGCCTTGAGTTTGAGCGTTTCGCGGGCGTGCAGGATGAACGACGCGACGAAATAGTACGCGATGAAGCTGAGCGCGCCCCAGAGCATCACCGGGTTGATCGCCGGCAGCATGAACAGCATCGCCACCGTTACGAATGCCCACACTATTCCGAGTGTGAGCGTTACCGGGCGCAGCGGCACGGTCCGGTTGGGATAGATGTATCTCGTCGGCACCAGAACCATCACACCGAGAAGCGATAGCACGGCGACGTTGAAGATCACGCCGGCGCCGAGGCAGTAGAGATAAAACGCGACGAGGTTCCAGTAGTTCGGAAAGCCGAGAAAGTAGTTGTCATCGGTCTTGGCCTTGGTTTGGCAGAATCCGTAGGCACTCACGAGCATCACGAAGCACGCCAGCCCGAGTCCCCATCGCGACGCGGGAATGATTCCGGCCTCGAGCATCAGGAATACCGGCGCGACGGTGTAGGTCAGGTAGTCGACGATGTTGTCGAGCAGCGCGCCGTCGAAGGACGGCACCCGCGTCTTGACCATCAGCAGGCGCGCGAGCGGTCCGTCGCTGGAGTCGATGATCGTCGCCGCGCCCATCGCAATGAACGACGCGCGGAAGTCGCTGACGGAAGCAGAGTAGATTGCGAGCAGACCCAAGGCCGCTCCCAGAGCGGTGTAGAAGTGGACGCCCCACGCGCAGAGTGTCAGGAATTTTTGCCGCGAGATCGTTCCCGGCAAGGTTCCGGCTGCGCCTCGGGAGGTCAAGTCATTTGTCCGGCTTGTAGTCGCGGGGCCCGAAATATTCTTCGAGCACCGTCATGAACGGTCCGCACGGCCGCTGCTTCTTCACCAGCACCATCGCCTCCTCCAGCGACATCCGTCGATAGGCACGGAGAAATGCGATCGCCAGCGTCGGTGCACGATTCATCCCGGCGTTGCAATGCACCAGGACGCGCCCGCTGGAATCGACCAGGTCACGCAAGTCGTGCAGCGCCGCCTCCAG
Organism: Candidatus Acidiferrales bacterium; assembly: GCA_035631915.1. GTDB lineage: Bacteria > Desulfobacterota > Binatia > Binatales > Binataceae > Binatus. The sequence goes on from DASQHV010000465.1 coordinate 1,951, forward strand.
CCGCTCGGCCATCGCATCCGCACTGCCGTCCTGGATCGGCGTGCGCACGAAGCTGATTCCATGCGCGTCGTAAAGGGCGCGGAGTTGGCGCGGATCGAGCCCGTTCATCTGCATGTCGTCGTCGTCCTGCAGATTCTGCACACCGGCGACGGCGTAGGTTTCCTTCAGCCAAGCGATGTCCTCGTGGCTCGGATACTCGCCGACCAGGAGCTCGGGGGAGATGACGCTCACCGAAGGACGGCGGCTGCCGCGCGTGGGCCGCGGTCCGTCATGCGGTCGTTTGCTGAACAAGTCCATCAGTCAAACACTTCCATTAACACAAATGTAACCATCCGAGGGGCGAGTATTCCAGCCATCACTGTGGATTCGCGGGAGTGTCGGGCGCGGCGATTTGTGCGGCGCAGTGCGCCGGACTGCCAGCTTGTTTCCACTCGTAGAGCCAGATTGAGGATAGCACGGACGCGCCACTCGCGAGCTGTCCGACTATCATCGGCCGCTCGCGGCCGATCAAATCGTTGCTGAAAGCTGCGTGACCACGTGGCGCTTCGGCGCGCGCGGCACGGTCCGACGCGAGCACCTCGCCGATATGCGAGTTGGCGCGGCGAATTTCCGCAATCGTGACCGGCCACACCGATTCGACGGGTATCGGATGCGTCTCGCCACGCGCGGCTTCACCCAGGCTCGCGATTTCGTAATCGGCGGCGCGCTCCAGGCGCATGTGCACTCCGCGGTCCTGCGCCGTGCCGTCGTAGTTGATAGTCGTATGCAGCGGCTGACTCGCATCGCCGACGTAGTGCGCGAGAAATCCGGCCAGTCGCAATGCCACACCGCAATCGCCGCGCGCCAATGCCTGCTCCAGCGAATTCGAGAACTCGACGATGGTCCACGGCAGCGTGCCCGCCGTGCGAATTTTTGCCGCGCCGAAGCGTTTGTTCATCGCCGCGATGTCCGGAGTCAGCACCGCAAACGGATCGGCGCCGAAGTATTCGAGATTGATGTAGTGACGGACGGCTTCGTCCTCATCGCCGTAGCGCTCGCGAATGACGTCGGGCTGGACCGAGTACGACTCCAGCTGAACAACATTGGCGGCAAAAAAATCCTTGAGCGGCGAGGGCGGCATCGCGTCGATCGCGAGGTGTGTGATCTCGCGATGAGTCCGACTGTCCCACGCGAACGCGGACGCGCACGCGATCAGCAGAGCTGCGAGCGTCGAGGCAGCGATGCGATAGAGGCTATGCGACCGCGGCGTCACGCTTTGGCGTGGCCGCGCGGACGGTGGTGGGAACGATCGGGTTTGACGTTCGCGACTTCGATATCTTCCACAGACTGTGCAGCGGCCGGTGCTGGCTCCACTGGCGCGATCGGCACTCGCGGGATTGCTCCACGCCGCGAACCTGCGAGCGCAATCACAGCGTCGCGCATCATGTCCGACAGTTTGCGGTACGCGCCCGCACCCTCGGCGCTGTCGGCCACTGCGCGCATCTCGGCCGCCGTGATCGCGCGTCCGATCCGCACCTCAACGGGACGGCGTCGCGGTATCAGGCTGCCCTTGCCCATTACCTCGTGAGTGCCGCGAATCAACACCGGCACGACGTCGCGATGGCTCCGCAGCGCCAGGTATCCGGCACCGCTCTTGAACTCGTGAATCTCGCCGTCGAGCGAGCGCGTGCCCTCCGGGAACATCAGCACGCTGCGCCCGTTGGCGAGTTCGTCGAGCGCGTCTTCCAGCGATTCGAGCTGCGCGCGCTCGCGATCGAACGGCATCATC
>DASQHV010000466.1:0-3599 GCA_035631915.1 Candidatus Acidiferrales bacterium
AGGGGCCAGCCCCTGCACCCGATGTAGGAGAAGATGCGGGCTGTTCGAACTTCGGTCGCGAAGACGCGAAGTCTGTCATTCTGTGTGGCTTGCGAGGTCGCCTCGGCGGAGCCGACGCACTTTTTGTGTCATCCTGAGCGAAGGCTGCCGTAGTCGAAGGATCTCGGCGCGCGATCTTGCGCGTCCGCTTTCCAAGGTCACCCTCACCCGCCGATGGCTTCGCGATGCTCAGCTACATCGGCGACCTCTCCCGCAACTGAGCGGGCGAGGGAGGAATACTCTTCGCGCGCTAACTTTCAACAGGCCGCTGCGGCCGCATCCTGTTTTTTTCCTGCCTCGGGTGCAGGGGCTGGCCCCTGCCGGGGGCGCGGGGCGCGCAGCCCGCATCTGCGATTTCCGCCGCGCTAGCCGGCGTTCATCAGCCGGATCACTTCGGCGCGGCCCCACTCGACTTCCGCGCGATGCCGGTTCGCCATCGCCGTCAGGTAGTCGTGGATCGGCCCGCTTTCCGGCGCCAGCGCGAGCGCGACTTCAGTCTTGCGCGCCGCCCATTCCTGGCCGTGCGAGAGCAGGTTCAGCCGATCACGCACCGCCGCGAGCGCCGCGACCTTGCCCGCGAACGGCCCGGTCTTGTCCGACGGTGTGCCGCCGTTTGCGCGGATCAGCGCCGCGAGCTCCTCGGCGTTGCGCTGCTCCATCGCGCGCGATCCCGCGAGGAATTTCTTCAGCTCCGCCTGCTCGACGTCCGCGATCAGCGCGTCCAGCGCGAGCACGCCCGCGCGTTCCGATTCGAGCAGCAAGTTGAGGGCCGCTTCCAGCGCCTTGTCCACAGCGCGAACTTAAGCCCGCAGGCGCCGCCCGCGCAAGGCGCGGGGACGCCGAGACTCGCGCGCGATTTCAGTTGAAAAGCATTCTGATCGACGTGATCAGCAGAAAGACCGCGAAGACTCGACGCAGCGCCGCGCCCGGCATCTGCACCGCGTAGACCGCGCCGATATATCCGCCCACCAACAGCCCGAGGCCGAGCAGCAGCGCGTAGGTGATATTCAGATGCCCGTGCTTGTAGTATTCCCACGCACCCAGGATTCCCACCGGCGGCAGCAGCGCGCCGAGCGAGGTGCCGACCGCCAGGTGCTGATCGAAGCCGAGCAGCAGCACCAGCACCGGCACGATCAGCACGCCACCGCCGACGCCAACGAAGCCGCCCAAAATTCCGGCCGCGAGTCCGAGCACCAGTACGATTGCGATTTGTCCCATCGAGATTTCCCCCGCAGCGATGCCGTCGCGGCCGCCGAATGTCGTCAAGCTGCGCGCGAGCGTAGCAGAACCTTAACTGAATTTTGAAGAATGCGCGCCGCGGTATCCGAAGCAGCGGCAGGCCACCGTCGATTTTTTTCCTGACTCGGGTGCAAGGGCTGGCCCCTGCCCCCTGCCTAGTCGATCGCGTGACGCTCGAGCTCGTCGTCGAAGCGCGGCACGACCAGCTTGAGCCGCGTGGGAGGCTTGCGCCAGTTGCGGAACCAGTTCTCCATGTCGTCGAAGAGCGAGAAGGCCACCGGCGTGATCAGCAGCGTGATCGCCAGGCACAGCGTCTGTCCGCCGATCACCACCAGTGCGATCGCGCGAATCGAGCTGTCACCCGCGCCCTGTCCGAGCGCCACCGGGATCATGCCCGCGACCAGGGCCGCCGTGGTCATCAGGATCGGCCGCAGCCGGTCGCGATTCGCCGTCAGGATCGCCTGGCGCCGCGGCAGTCCCGCGCGCAGCAGGTTGAGCGTCTGGTCGAGCTGCAAAATCGAATTCTTCTTCACGATTCCGAACAGCAGCAGGATGCCCAGCGTCGAGAACAACATCAGATGTTCGCGGAAGACCAGCAGCGAGATCAGCGCGAACGGCACCGCCAGCGGCAGCGACAGCATGATCGTTATCGGATGCACGAAGCTTTCGAATTGCGCCGCCAGCACCATGTACATGAAGATGATCGAAAGCAGGAACGCGACCACGAAGCCCGACACCATCTCGCCGTAGATCTTGCTCGTCCCGCCGAACGCCGTCACGTATCCGGGCGGCATGTGCAGGGTGCCGACTTCGCGCGTCACCGCGTCCATCACCTTGTTCATCGCGAAGCCCTGCGCGAGGTTGAACACGATCGCGATATTGTGCTGCCGCTCCTGCCGGTCGATTTGTACCGGCCCCGTGCCATGCGTCAGCGCCGCCACGTTGTCCAGCCGCACCTGCCCGACCTTCGCCGACGGAATGGTCAGCCCCGCCACCACCACCGGGTTGTTGCGATCCTTGTCGGCCAGCTGCAGCCGCACGTCGTAAGTGTCCTGCCCTTCGCGAAACCGCGTGACCACGTCGCCCTGCACCATCGTGCGCATGGTCTGCGCGATATCGTCCACCGACACGCCCAGGTCCGCCGCCTTGGTGCGATCGATATTCACCTGCAGCTCCGGCAGTCCGCCCTCGAAGCTGGAATCCAAATCGACGATTCCGGGAATCTTGCGCAGCCGCGCCATCAGCGTGTCCGCGAAACCTCTTAGCACTTCAAGGTCGGGCCCGCGCATATCGTACTCGACCGCGACTTCGCGGTAGCCGCCCTGTTCCCACGGCTTGATTGGATCGACGCTGATGCGCAGCGCCGGAAATGCGTCCAGCCGTTTGCGCGCGTCACCCATAATCTCTTCCTGCGAGCGGCGCCGCTGGGCCAGCGGAAACAGCTTTGCGTTCACTTGCGCGACCGTTACCCGGTCGTCGCCGTTGGTGTCGCCGACGGTCGTGAACAAGTCGCGGATTTCAGGAATCGTCCGCAGCCGGTCCTCGATTTGCGCGACCAGCGCGTCGGTATGCGCCAGCGAGTAACCCGGCGGCGTGCGCACGTTCACCGCGAACTCGCCCGAATCGTCGTCCGGCATGAACGTCGCGCCGACCATCTTGCCCAGGAACGGGATCGAGATCACCAGCGCCACCGACACCGCGACGATTACCCAGCGATGGTCCAGCGACCAGCGCAGCGCCAGGTCGTAGTAGTCCTCGATCCAGCGGAAAATCCTCCATTCCTTGCTGCCATGCTTGGCGCCGCCGCTGCCGCCCGCCCCGTCCTTCGCCCTCAGATAGCGCGAACACAGCATCGGCGTCAGCGTGAACGCCACCAGCAGCGACACGATAATCGAAAACGCCATCGTCAAGCCGAACGAATTCAGGAAGCGGCCCATTACGCCATGGATAAACGCCACCGGCACGAAAATCACCGCCAGCGACAGCGTCGTCGCGCTCACCGCGAGCCCCACCTCGGCGGTCGCAGCCTTGGCCGCCGAGATCGGATCCATATTTTTTTCTTCGATAAAGCGGAAAATATTTTCCAGCACCACGATCGCGTCGTCGATCACAATTCCGACCGACAACGTCAGCGCCAGCAGCGTCATGCGGTTGAGCGTGAAGCCCATCCACAGAATCAGCGAGTAGGTCGAGATGATCGAGACCGGGATCGCGACCGCCGCTATGAGCGTCGAGCGGATCGAGCCCAGGAAAAAGAACACCACGATCGCCGCGCAGATTCCGCCGAGCACCAGATGCTCCTGCACGGTGTGCACCGCCTC
>DASQHV010000467.1:0-3013 GCA_035631915.1 Candidatus Acidiferrales bacterium
AAGGAATTAATCTTGGATTCGAGCAGAGTACTGGTCGCCGTTATCCTCTCGATCGTCCTGGTGTTCGCGTACCAGGAACTCGTGTTGAAGCGGTTCTATCCGCCGCGGAACGAGAAACAGGCGGAGCAGGCGAAGGCGAAGTCGGCAGAATCCGCGAACATGAGCAACGCGCCGGCCGCAGGCGCCAGCGGCAGCATCGCGGCTCCTGGAGCCGTCGCGACGGGCGCGACAGCTGCGGCGCCGGCCACGGGCGCTCAATCAACTGCGATGACGAGCGGCGGGCCGCCGAACGCGCCCGAGCAAATCGTCACGGTCGATTCCGATTATTTCGTCGCGGAGTTCACCACCCGCGGCGCGCGCCTGAAGAGTTATCAGCTCAAGCGTTACAAGCAGACCGCCGGCAAAGAGAGCGCGCCGTACGAGATGGTGCAGGCGACGCCCGGCGGACGCTTGCCGCTCGGCGTCGTAATGACGCGCGGGGGCGGCGGCGAAGTGCTGGACGATCACGAGCTCAACTACATGTGGGGCTCGGTCTTTACGCCGGACAACGGTGGGTCGCCGGTTGGGATCAGCGCCGGTTCGGGTGTTCGACTCCAGACGGCGGCGGGACGCACGACCGCGCTGGTATTCACGGCGAAGACCGCCGACGGAACCACGATCCAAAAGAGCTTCACCTTCCGTCCCGCGAGCTATGTGTTCGAGATGGAGGTGGCGGTGACGGGCGCCGCCAAGCCCGCGCAGCTGGGCGTGTCGATGAGCCAGCCGCTGACGGCACATCAGGGGTACTACGACATCCCGGAGCTGCAAGCCGACGTGGCGGACAAGGTGGTCACCGAAAACGAGAAGAAGCTGCGCGCGGGAGTGCCGCCGCTTGCGGGCGCGATCACGTACGCGGGCTTCGGCGACCGCTATTTCCTGGCGGTCTTTCTGCCGCAGGCGCCGACGACCGGGCAGCTCACGATGGCGTACGAGGGCGACGAGGCGATCGCGCGGCTCTCCTACGACGCGGCGACCAAAATCCACGCCCAGGTGTACATGGGTCCGAAGCTGCTGGAGGCTCTGGAAGCGGTCAATCCGGCGCTGCACAAGGCGATCGATTTCGGCTGGGCGGGAATCCTGGCGCTGATTTTTCTGCGCACGCTGAAGCTGTTTCACTATATCGCGCCCAACTATGGGATCGACATTATTCTGCTGACCGTGTCGATCCGGATCCTGTTCCTGCCGATCTCGATCAAGAGCCAGCGCTCGATGATGAAGATTCAGCGCCTGCAGCCGCAGATGGAGCGGCTGCGCGAGAAGTTCAAGGACGACAGCCAGCAGTTGCAGAAGGAGATGGTCGATCTCTACAAGCGCAACCACGTCAATCCGCTGGGCGGATGCGCGCCGATGGCGCTGCAGCTGCCGATTTTCATCGGGCTGTACGAGGCGTTGCTGAATTCGATCGAGCTGCGCCACGCGCCGTTCCTGGGCTGGATCAACGACCTGTCAAAGCCGGACTGCCTGCATATCCCGTGGATGCCGCAGTTGCCGATGATCGACTGTCACGGCCTGCCGGTGCTGGTGTTGCTGATGGGGCTGACCAGTTTTCTGCAGCAGTACATGACGCCGACGTCGCCCGACCCCAATCAGCAGCGGATGATGATGCTGACGCCGCTGATCTTCACCATCATGTTGATCAGGTTTCCCGCCGGGCTGTCGTTGTACTATTTTTCATCGAACGTGCTGGGGATAATCCAGCAATATTTCCTTAACCGAGAATTTCAACAGTACACTCCCGCCACATGAGTACCACCGACTCGATCGAAGTAACCGCATCAACGGTAGAGCAGGCAACCAACGAAGCGCTCGAGCAGCTGGGCGTCAGCGCCGACGAGGCGGCAGTGGAAGTGCTGGCCACGCCGCGCGCCGGAGTGCTGGGTCTGGGCGCGCGGCAGGCGCGGGTGCGCGCGACGCGGAAGTCGGCGCCGGCTTCCAGTGCGGACGAGCGGCCGCCGACAGAAGCGGCGCGCGCGAATCCGCAGCCGCGCGAGAATCGGCGCGCGGCGCGCGAGTCGGGCGATCGCGAGGGCGACGACGCCGGCGGCGTCGCGAGTGCGCGCAAGAGCGCCGACCTCGCGGAGCAGAGCCGCGAGGCGACGGTCATCCTCAAGCAGATCCTCGAGCTGATGGGCGAGCGCGGCGAAGTGCGCCAGGTCGAAGTCGACCCCGAGTCGGTCGAGCTGGAGTTCAAGGGCGACGGATCGGGAGTTTTGATCGGGCGCCACGGACAGACGCTCGACGCGCTCGAGTATATCGTGAACCGGATCCTGGCGCGGCGGATAAAGGACGCGGCGCCGATTTCGCTGGAGACCGAATCGTACCGCGAGCGGCGCCGCCAGCAGTTGCATCGGATGGCGCTCTCGATGGGTGAACGGGCCAAACGCGAGCACGCGACAGTGCGGCTCGATCCGATGCCGCCGCGCGATCGCCGCGCGGTGCATCTGGCGCTGAAGGACGATCCGATGATCACGACGCGGTCGGCGGGCGACGGCTTCATGCGCTCGATCGAGATCGTGCCGGTCGAAGGCCGCCGTCGCGAACGCGGCGACGCGCCGCAGCAGCAGCAGGGACAGCGCGGACGCGGCGGACGGCGGCGCGAGCGCGGCAACGAGCCGCGCGGGAATCAGCAGCGCGCCAATCAGCAGCCGCAAGAGCGCGAGACCCGCGCGATCGAGCCGCGCGAGAGTGAGGCGCTCGGCGAGCAGGGCGGCTTCAAGCACGGCCAGAAGCGGATCGTCTAGGAACGGATTGATATCGCGGGGCTCGCGCCCCGCACCCCGGCAGGGCCAGCCACTACACCTCTACGTCTCCTGAGTACCTTATTGCCCTCGCCCGCTTCCGGGAGAGGGAACGGCGTCCGCGCCGGGGTGAGGGTGTCCTAGAAGATGCGGCCGCAGCGGCCTGTTAGAAGTTTTGAGCAGCCAGAAGGCGAAGCCAGCGTCGGCAGTTGATCCACACCACGCACTCTTCGTGT
>DASQHV010000468.1:0-2026 GCA_035631915.1 Candidatus Acidiferrales bacterium
TCCCTCGCGCGCATGAGTCTCTGCGCCGGCCGACGAGTTGCCGGTCGGAATCTCCAGATCGGGGCTGATCGAAAACACGAATTCGTGATGATCATGCGAGTATAGGACCTGCTTGTACGCGAGGTCGAGATTGTTCCATCCAGTCGACGCCTCGCCGTCCTGCTCGATACGCTGATAGCCGCCGAAGATCGAAAAGCTTGAGTCCGGCGAGAGCGTTTTCTCCAGGTACACCGCGCCCGAGCTGCTCGCACGATTGGTCGAGCCCGAGAATGAAAAATAGTTTGCCGGTTGTGCGCCGTAGCCGATGAAATTGCCGACGAACGATCGCTCGCTCAGGCCCGCCCGCGCCGAAGCCGGGCATGACACCGCCGCGACGACGCCGGCGACCGCCAGCAGCCGCAGCCATGTCCGCGCCCCTCGCATGACATCCATCGCGCTACATCAGCACAGAATCACGCCGCGCTGAACTGTCCCGACGCCCGCCGCTGCGGCTCTCTCATCGCACTCTCGAATGCGCGACCGCTGTGGGGATCCGTGCGCGCCGTGCTATGCAAGGGGCGTCGCAATTCCGCGCTTGCGGATTTGGCACGCGTCGAATACTTCCATGGGGGAGCACTTTCGCAATGAAAGGGAATCGGATGCATCGTGAATTTATCAAACTACCCGGCCTGCTCGTGTTCGCGGCGGCGCTCGCGCTCGCCTCGGCATGCAACGGCTCAAACCCGGACGGACAGCCAGTGAGAAATACAGGTCATTACGCAATCATTGAAACCGAACGCGGCACGATGGTGGTCGAGTTGTATCCCGCGGTGGCGCCCAAGACCGTCGCCAACTTTGAAACGCTGACCAACAAGGGCTTCTACAACGGCCTGACCTGGCATCGCGTGGTCCCCGACTTCGTCATCCAGGGCGGCGACCCCGACGGCACCGGCATGGGCGGCCCCGGCTACAACGTGCCCGCGGAAATCGACAAGAAGGAGCATCACCTGCGGGGCACGCTCGCGACCGCTCGTCAGGGCGATCAAAGCAACCCGCAGCGCGAGTCGAGCGGCAGTCAGTTCTACATCTGCCTCGAGCCGCAGCCCGGACTCGACGGCGACTACACCATCTTCGGCGCCGTCATCAAAGGCATGGATGTCGCCGACCAGATCCAGAAGGGCGACCACATGAAGAAGATCACGCTGGCGAAGGAACCGCCCAAGTAGACGACGCGCCTATGCCTGATTCACGAAGCGGGCACCCGGACGCCGCGGGGCCCTACTTCAGCGTCGACTTGCATCTGCACACCAATCGCGGCAGCTCCGACTCGAACCTCTCGCCGAAGGATCTGGTCGAGCGCGCCGGCGCGATCGGTATCGGCGCAGTCTGCATCACCGAGCACGACAGTATGTGGGATGTGCGCGAGATGACCGAGCTCGCCGCCGCCTCAGGCGTGATTTTTCTGCGCGGGATGGAAGTCACCACCGACATGGGGCACATCGGCGCGTTCGGGCTCGAGCGCTACGTCGGCGGCATCTACAAGCTCGCGGAGCTGCGGCGCATCGTCGACGGCGAGGGCGGCATCCTGGTCGCCAATCATCCGTTTCGCTACAAGCTCGACCCGCGCTTTTCGTTCATCAACCCCGATTCCGAGCCCATCGATCCGACCTTTCCCGATCGTGCGGCGAAGTTGAAAATCTTCGAACTGGTCGACGCCGTCGAAGTGCTCAACGGTGCGTGCGGCGAGGAAGAGAATGTGTTCGCGCTCAAGGTCGCGCGCCAGCTCGGCCTCGCCGAGGTCGCCGGCTCCGATTCCCACTCGGCAGGTTCGATCGGATGCGTCACGACGTTACTCGATGCGCCCGTAAAGACCGAGCGCGAGCTTATCGACGCGATTCGCGCCCGGCGATGCCGCGCCGGCCGCGGCCTCCTGAAAAACACGCTCGCCCCTTTCGATCTGCCCTGAGGTTTGAATCGTCGGGATCTCGACACCCGTCGCGGTTCCTGCGCCAAAGCTCTCTCTACGAAACAAGTTCTAACAGGCCGC
>DASQHV010000469.1:0-1989 GCA_035631915.1 Candidatus Acidiferrales bacterium
AATCTCGCCAAGCGCGCCGCGGAGGGAAAAATCGATCCGCTGGTCGGGCGCAAGAAGGAACTCGAGCGCGCGATTCACGTGCTGCTGCGCCGGCGCAAGAACAATCCCGTGTTTGTCGGCGAAGCCGGCGTCGGCAAGACCGCGTTGGCCGAGGGGCTGGCGCTCGCGATCCACGACAACAAAGTGCCCGACGCGCTCAAGGGCGTCGAGATCTATGCGCTGGACATGGGCGCGCTGCTGGCCGGCACGCGCTTTCGCGGCGACTTCGAGCAGCGTCTGAAGGCCGTGATCAAGGCAGTCGTCGGCGACTCGAAGCGAATTCTTTTCATCGACGAGATTCACACGATCGTCGGCGCGGGCGCCGCGTCGGGCGGGACGATGGATGCCTCCAACCTGCTGAAGCCGGCGCTCGCGTCGGGCGACCTGCGATGCATCGGGTCGACGACCTACCAGGAGTACAAGCGCTCCTTCGACAAGGACAAGGCGCTCGCGCGCCGCTTCCAGCGCATCGACGTGGTCGAGCCGACGCAGGAAGAAACGGTGCTGATACTCAACGGCATCAAGTCGTACTACGAAAAGCACCACAACGTGCGCTACACGGCGGCGTCGATCAAGTCGGCCGTCGAACTTTCCGCCCGCTACGTCAACGACCGCTTCCTGCCCGACAAGGCGATCGACGTGATGGACGAGGCGGGCGTCGCGGGACACCTGCGCGGCGCGGGCGCGACGGAGCCGGTCACGGTCGGCACGCGTGACGTCGAGCGCACCGTCGCTCGGATGGCGAAGATTCCCGAGCGCACCGTTTCCGCAACCGATCGCGGACGCCTGCAGACGCTCGACGAAGACATGAAGCAGGCCGTGTTCGGCCAGGATGAAGCGATCGATTCAGTCGCGCGCGCGATCAAGTTGGCGCGTTCGGGACTGAGCCATCCGGACAAACCGGTCGGCGCGTTTCTGTTCGCGGGACCGACCGGCGTCGGCAAGACCGAAGTCGCGAAGCAGTTGGCCAAGGTGATGGGCGTCGAGTTCCTGCGCTTCGACATGTCGGAATACATGGAACGGCACACGGTGTCGCGATTGATTGGCGCGCCGCCCGGCTACGTCGGCTTCGATCAGGGCGGCCTGCTCACCGACGCGATCAACAAGACGCCGCATTGCGTCCTGCTGCTCGACGAAATCGAAAAGGCGCATCCCGACCTGTTCAACATTTTGCTGCAGGTGATGGATCACGCGACGCTCACCGACAACAACGGGCGCAAGGCCGACTTCCGCAACGTGATCCTCGTGATGACCACCAACGCCGGCGCGCAGGAACTGTCGCGCGCGATGATCGGATTTCACGGCGGTGTGGGGCAGGGCAATCCCAAGGGCGTGCTCGAGCGGATGTTCGCGCCGGAGTTCCGCAATCGCCTGTCGGCGACGGTCGAGTTTGCGCCGCTCAGCCCGCCGGTGATGCTCCGCGTCGTCGACAAGTTCATCGCCGAGTTGCAGGAGCGGCTCGACAAGCAGAAAGTCACGCTCTCGGTCACCGCGGCGGCAAAGAAGTGGCTCGCGGAACACGGGCATGACCCGCGCTTCGGCGCGCGCCCGCTCGGCCGCTTGATCGAGAACGAAATCGCGCGCGTGCTCGCCGACGAAGTGCTGTTCGGCAAGCTGACGAAGGGCGGCAAGGCGATCGCCGACCTCGACGGCGACAAGCTCGCGTTCAGCTACGAGCCTACGCAGTCGAAGCAGCCGGCCCCCGTCGCATAGCGCGCGCGCCCCGTTCGCGTCGGCAGGGCTCGTTTTTTCTGAAATAGATAGTTCTAACAGGCCGCTGAGGCCGCATCCTTTAACCTCCCTCGATTACGCTTTCGCTCCGCCTCGGGTACGGCTGCGCCGTTGCGCTCGGAAGCGCCCGCTTCGCGTCTTCGCACCCAGAGTTCTGTCAGGCCGCTGCGGCCGCATCCGATTCGCTTCTTCCTGCCATGGGTGTAGGGGCTGGCCCCT
>DASQHV010000470.1:0-5377 GCA_035631915.1 Candidatus Acidiferrales bacterium
CGTACGAACCCGCCTGCACTTCCGTCACCTCCGGCCAGTTGCCCGCGATATCAAACGTGCCGGTGCCACCGGCGCTGACTATCTCCGGCGCCAGGTCCGCGCCGCGCAACGCCTCGACGTGACGACTCAGCACCGTGAGCGCTGCGCGCGCCGTCGCGACGCGCTTTTCCGCGTCGGGCAGCAGCACCGCGTGACCTTCGTAGCCCATCACGCCGCGATATTTCAGTCCGCCGCGCGCGATTCGCCGCGCCAGCTCGACCGTCTCCTCCGGCGACTCGGTGCCGCATCGATGCATCCCGGTGTCGACTTCGATTATCACGCTCGCGGTGCGGCAGGCCCGCGCGGCCCCTTCTTCAAGCTCGCGAACGTTGAATTCGCTCTCGACCGTAGCGATCACTTCGACCTTTGCCGCCGCCGCAAAGAAACGATCTATCTTTTGAGCTCCCGCGATCTGGTTCGCGAGCAGCACCGGCCCGAGCCCCGCCCTCGCCAGCACCTCGACCTCGCCCATCTTCGACGCGGTAATTCCGATCGCCCCGGCCGCCAGCTGGCGCCGCGCTACTTCCACTGTCTTCGGAGTCTTGAAGTGCGGCCTGAGCTTCTGCGGACGCGCCGCGAAGTACTCCGCCATCGTGCGGATATTCTCCTCGACCACATCGAGATCGAGAATCAACGCCGGCGTATCGATTTCGCCCTTGCGCATGACCGGCAGCTTAGCACGGCGCCACCGGCTCGCGGGAAAGCGGCGTTCGAGGGCGACAAGGCTCGCGCCGGGATTCGCCCTAAGCGTGGCGCACTGCTATAGCCACAAAAAGTAGAGGGGTAATCCTGAGAGTTAATCTGCGCGGGGGAAGGGAGGGACCGGTCACTGCATGAGCTAAATCGCGAAGGAGGTCAGCAATGGTCCAGAAACTCCTGTTGGCTATCGCGTTCCTCGCCGTCGGCGCCGCTGCATTTCCGGTTCCGGCGCACGCGCAATGCGCAGGTAACGGAATCCCGCCCGGGTTGAACAAGGGGCCGTGCATTTACTCGGTGAAATTTGTCTGCGGTCTTCAGCAGCCGCTTCCGAATCTGCAACCGCCGCTTGAACCACCGGTCAAGCCCGGCAACTACGCGACCGCCGTCAACATCCACAACTTTCACAACAACCAGCAAGTGCCGATCGCGAAAAAGGCCGTGATCGCAAATCCCGAGAATCAGCCGCCGGGCCCCATCGGCCAGTTCCAGAAGTTGGTGCTCGGACCCGACCAGGCGTTGGAAATCGATTGCCCCGACATCGTCAGCCTGCTTCATCTCCCCGGCATTCAGCTGCCGCCGTTCATCAAGGGCTTCGTCGAGGTGATCAGCCCCGTGCAGTTGAGTGTGACGGGCGTCTACACCGCGCAAGGATGCGACACGACGAATCCGGCGGTTGGCTGTGTGCCGAGCGGGGCGGTGAGCATCGAGGTGGTTCCCAACCAGGCCTTCGGCGGCCCGTAGCGCGCGCGTGGCGGTGCGCGCCGCTCACGGAATCTTCTGATTCAACAATTCCTGCGCGCGCGCCGCCCGCCACTTGACCAGGCGCTCGCCCAGCGCAGCGTCGCTGAGCGCGATCAGTTGCGCGGCGAACAGCCCCGCGTTTGCGGCGCCCGGCTTGCCGATCGCCATCGTCGCCACCGGCACTACCTTGGGCATCTGCACGATCGAGAGCAGCGAATCGATTCCGCTGAGCGACGTCGTCGGCATCGGCACTCCGATCACCGGAAGAATAGTCTTCGCCGCGACAACGCCCGCCAGGTGGGCCGCGCCGCCGGCGCCCGCGATTATCGCGCGCAGCCCGCGCCCCGCCGCGCCCGCCGCATACTCCAGCGTCAACTCGGGCGTGCGATGCGCCGACAGGATCCGAACCTCATGCGGCACTTTAAGTTCGTCGAGCACCTCGGCCGCCGCCGCCATGTACTCCCAGTCACTCTTGCTGCCCATGATCACGCCGACAATTGAATGTGAACGTGCCGCCGATGCTCGCGCCATGCTTGCCGCCTCCAGCCCCACACAATACCGATTATCTGCCGCGTGGAAATACCTCGGCGCTCGATATGCCCCGCGTCACGATTTCGGCACAATAGACCCGCGATGGCGACGCCGATTCCGACCAACGATTGCGGGTTCACGCTCGCCGAAATTGTCAACGCCACCGGCGGCCGGCTGATCGGCGCCCTCTCCGTGCTGGCGCGCGGCGCCGCAACGCGCGGCGTCAGCATCGACACTCGATCGATCGCGCGCGGCGCGCTGTTCGTCGCGCTGCGCGGGACCAGCACCGACGGCCACGACTACCTCGCAAACGCCGCCGAGCGCGGCGCTGCCGCCGCGATCGTCGAGCGCGGACGTCATCACAGCGCCCTCGATGGCATCGAGGTCGACGATCCGCTCACGGCCCTCGGCCAACTCGCTCATCTCCATCTCGCGCGCACCCGAAGCGCGCGCGCGATGCCTACCCTCGCCATCGGCGGCGCCGCAGGCAAAACCAGCACCAAGGAACTGATCGCCGCGCTCGCCCGCGCGCTCTTCGGCGAAACTCTCTCGACGCCCGGCAACCTGAACAATCGCATCGGCGTGCCGATGACGATCTTCACGCTCGGCGCGGAGCATCGCGCCGCCGTGCTCGAATGCGGCACCAACCAGCGCGGCGAGATCGCCGCACTCGCACGCATCGTCGAGCCCGACACTGCGGTCGTGCTCAACGTCGACCTCGAGCACACCGAGGGACTCGGCACGCTCGAGGAGATCGCGAACGAGGAAACGTCGCTGTTCGCGACCGCAAAGAAATTTGCCGTCGCGTCCGCCGAGGAGCCGATGGTCCTCGCGCGGATTCCGCCGCGTCTTGTTCGCATCACCTTCGGCAAATCGCTCGACGCCGGCGTCCGGCTCACTCGTCGCAGCGTCGGCGCGGCAGGCCGCACCCAAATCGGGGTCGCGATTCAGCCATCCATAAGCGCAAGTGGTGAGGCTTCGAATTTTGATGTTGAAATCGGTCTGCTCGGCGAAGCCTCGGCGATTAACTGCACCGCCGCGATCGCTGCGGTCGCCGCGATGTGTGGTGGCGCGCTTGACGACGCGGACCTTCCGCGCATCGCCGACGCTCTTGCCGCGGTCAAGCCGGTGGCCGGCCGCCTCTCGACGTTCACGCTCGCCGGCATCGTCGTGGTCGACGATACGTATAATGCAAGTCCCCGCTCCGTGCGCGCCGCGCTCGCCGCGTCCCGCGAAGTTGCGGCAAGCCTCGGCGCACGGCTGGTGATCGCGATGGGCGATATGCTCGAGTTCGGCGCGATGTCCTCCGAAGTGCATCGCACCGTCGTCGGCGACGTGCTGAACGAGCGCCCGGCCGCGTTCGTCGCGGTCGGGCCCGAGATGCGCGCGGCGGTCGCAAAGCTCGGCGTGGATAGTGGGGCGGTTCATCTGGCCGAGAATTCGCAGGCGGCCGGGCCGATCGTTGCGCGCACGCTGCGCAAAGGCGACGTACTGCTGGTAAAGGGATCGCGCGGCACCGCGATGGAACGCATCTTCGACGCGCTCCGTGAACCGGCGCGCTAGTCGTTCAGAATCTCCGCCAGCCGCTTCAGGCTCGCGCGATCTCCGATCGCCACCAGATGGTCCCCCGCCGCGACCACCACTTCACCGGGCGGAATTATCGAAATCGGATCGTCGCCGCGCTTCAGCGCAACGATTCTGAGCTTGGCCGTATCGCGTTCGATTGCTTCGATCGACTTGCCGACCACGTGGCTCTGCGGCTCGACCTCAATCTCCTCCAGGTCGATCTCGTCGCCATGCCCCGGCGTCGCCAGTTCGAGAAAATCGACCACCGCCGGCCGCAGTATCGTCGCCGCGATCCGCATCCCGCCGCGCTGATACGCCGAGACCACTTGGTCCGCGCCCGCGAGCCTGAGACGCCTGAGCCCGGCCTCGGTTTCGCCGCGCGCGTGAATCTTCAGCGCCGGATTCTTCTCGCGCGCGGAAAGCGCGATGTACACGTTGTCGGCGTCCGAGCCGGTCACCACCACTATCGCCCGCGCCGCGCGGATTCCCGCGTCCTCGAGCACCGCGTCGTCCAGCGCCGACGCCGTCACGTGCAGCGCGCCAATCTTCGCTAGCTCGGCTTCAAGCGTCGCGTCCGGATCGATCACCACCACCTCCACGCGATGGCGCAGAAGTTCCTCCGTCACGACCCGGCCGAACCGGCCGAAGCCGCAAACGATCACGTGCCCTTCAAGCTGATGAATCTTGCGCTGCATCGTGCTGCTGCCGATAAATTCCCTCAACTGTCCTTCGATTAGCAACTCCGCCGCGACCGCCAGCAGGTAGAACGCAGTCCCGACGCCCGTGACGATCAGCACGATCGTGAACACTTTGCCGCTCGGCCCCAGCGGCTGCACCTCTTCGAAACCCACCGTCGAGATCGTGATCACCGACATGAACAGCGCGTCGAGCAGCGACATCCCCTCGATCGCCATGTAGCCCGCGGTGCCGACGGCGAGCAGCAACACGATTCCCGCCACCGCGATCATGAACCGGCGCGCCGGACTGAGTTTCATGCCCGCGATTATTGCACGCCGAAGATCGGATCCGCATCGCTCCCGCGCTCAAACTGGGGCCGCTCGCTCGCGCGTTGACGCGGGCCATTCAAGCGGCGCCCGATACCTGCTAAGCCAACGCCGTTGCATCCTCGCAGCCAAATACTTCGCGCCGCGCTCGCGATCGCACTCGCGAACGCCGGCTGGCTCGTCTGGGCGAACCGCTTTCCGCCGCTGCAGGATTATCCCGACTGGCTCTACCAGGGATGGATTCTCTCGCGGATGCTCGCCGGGCACGCGCCGGCGGGCTATCGAATCGCGCCGTACCCGGTGCCCAACACCATCGTCACGCTGACGCTCGGACTGCTCGACCTCGCAACTTCGCCCGAGACCGCGGGCAAGCTCGTCGTTACCTTCGCGATCGCGACGTTCATCGCGGGCTCGCTCTTCGTGATGACGGCGTTGAACAAATCCGAGCGCAATCCGCTTCTGCTGGTCCCGCTCGTGTTCGTGTTCAACTATTTCCTGCTTGGCGGCGAGCTCGCGTATCTGCTCGGGCTCGGCATTTTTTTTCTCTTCGCCGGGTATCTGATCCGAACTTTGCCATCGCCGGAGCACGCCAGCCCGGGATTGATCGTCATCGCTTCATGCGCCCTCTTCTTCACGCATATCGCGGCATACGCCGCCGCCGGTCTCGTCTTGATTGCCGTCGTCTGTGCGAATCGACGAAGAATAGTACTCTTCCGCGTGATCCTCCCGCTCATCCCATCGGGGTTGCTGTTGACGTGGTCGTTCGTCGGCCAGAAATTGCAAAATGGTCCGGCAGC
>DASQHV010000471.1:0-1960 GCA_035631915.1 Candidatus Acidiferrales bacterium
GGTCGCCGGCGTGGCCGAAGCGTTCATGGATGCAATCAAGCTGGTGCGAAACGGCGGCCGCGTGATCGAGGTGGGGAACATCTCGTCGGGGCTGACGATCCAGCTGCCGCCGTCGTTGATCACGTTCAAGGGCATCGAGATTATCGGCGTCGCGATGTATCCGCCGCATTATCTCAAGAAGTCGCTCGACTTCCTGTCCGCGCACATCGAGCGCTTTCCGTACAACGAAATGTGTGACGCCACTTTTCCGCTTACGCGCGCGGCTGAAGCGCTGGATCGCAGCGAGCGGCGCGAGATCACGCGCGCCGGACTGCTGCCGGCCGAAGGCTAGTCGGCGGCGCGGTCGATACGGTCGGGGATCAGCGCGCCGGCGGGAATCAGCTGACTGTCGTCGGTGCCGGGGACGCGCCACATCAGCTTCAACGCGGAGCCGCCGCCGATATTGCGTTCGCCGACCTCGATTCGATGCCGTCCTGCGGTCAGCGTGATGCGTCCTTCGTCGTGTCCCTTGTTGACCATGCCCGGGTCGTGAATCAGCTGCTGGCCGTCGATCGTCACCCAGCCTGAGTCGTCAACGTCGATGGTGAACGTGTACTCGCCGGCGCGCGGCGCGATCAGCTCGCCGGTCCAGACGTCGCACGACGGAAACGGCATCGCGCCCATCTCGGCGATGTCGTCGAAGTCGAGCTGCCGATCGACGCGGACGATGTGCGGCGGGCTCTGAGCGCATTGCTCGCCGACGTAGTAGCGCCCGAGCAGCCCGTGACGTCCGCTGAGCAGCTGGGCTTGCATTATTCGACCGCTCATCGAGAGCAGGAACAAAGCGCTGATTCCCGCGGCGATTGCCCCTTGAGTGAGGCGGCGCGCCGCGCCACGTCCCCACAATTCGAGCTTCTCGGACAAATCGAATGCGCCGAAGATCCAGAATGCGGCAAGCGGCCATAACTGCATCGCGCCGGGCAGACCGACCAGCTTGCCCAGGTTGAACGCGACCGAATCGCCAACGATCATGCCGCCGCCGAAGAATGCGTCGCGATTGGTGGCAAAGTCGCCGCGCATGAACTGTTGCAGCGCGAAGTCGCGAACCGGGTTGTCATACTCGTAGGGAAAATGCGGATTGGTCGCCGTCGCCATCAGCATGATCGCGGCCGACAGCGCGCCAATCGCACCAAGCAGGTAGTCGCAAGCAGCCGGCAGGAACGCCAGCGTCAAGACCATGAACGGCACCGACGCGACGATCTGGCGCGGACCGGTTGCAGTGCCGCCGCCCCATGAGACAATGGACTCTCCGTAAGAAGCGTTGAAGAGAAACAGGATGACGAACGAATACACCGTCACCACGAATTCGGCGCGCCACCGCTTCAGCCGCGAAAAGTAGCCGACGCCGAAAATCGAAAACAGCAGGACCGGGTTGCAGAAGAACAGTCCGCGCTGCGGATCGATCAGCACGTTCCAGAGGATGCGAATCTTCGGATAAGTCAGGCCGACGAAGCCGACCGCCTGCTCGGGGAACTGCTGATTACCGGGAAGTTTGAAGGCCTGGTAGCTGAAGAACAGCGGGCTGCCGAAGGCGCCCCAGTTGTACGCAAGCAGAATCGCGGCGGTGATTGCCGCACCCGCCGAGAACGCCGCGACGTCTCGCCACTCGCGCAGTTTGAACAGAGCGTAGATGCCGATCGCGGCCGCGACGAGGAATACGGGGTAGTCGTTAAGCACGGCCCATCCCGCGAGAAATCCGGCGGCGCACGCGCGCGTCGAGGAGGGCCGCAAGTCGAACGTCGCGACCAGATAGAATGCCGTGAACACGCACGCCGCGGCGACGGGCTCGCCGGTGAGTTCCGTCGCGTAGGGAAATGCGATTGTCGCGAGGCCGAAGATCAGCGCGACGCCGGCTGCACGTCCATCCGACGCACCGAAGAACCGCACGAATCGATACATCACGACGCACGACGCTGCGATT
>DASQHV010000472.1:0-2132 GCA_035631915.1 Candidatus Acidiferrales bacterium
TGGCGCGGGGAATTTGCCCGCCATCTTCACCGCGCTGCGCGTCACCAATCCGTCGATCAGCGACCAGGCCGGCAACCTGGTGCTCGAAGTGCAGCAGCATCTCGGTGAGAACACCGTGCGCTGCATCGCGATGGACGCGACCGAGGGCCTGGTGCGCGGGATGGAAGCCGCCAACACCGGCGCGCCGATTTCGGTGCCGGTCGGACCGGGCACGCTCGGCCGAATCATGAACGTCACCGGCGACGCGCTCGATGAGCGCGGGCCGATCTCCGGCACCTCGTCGATGCCGATACATCGCGACGCGCCGCCGTTTGCCGACCAGGCGGTCGAAGCGGAAATCCTCGAGACCGGGATCAAGGTCATCGATCTGATCTGCCCGTTCGCGCGCGGCGGAAAGATTGGACTCTTCGGCGGCGCGGGCGTCGGCAAAACCGTCATCATCCAGGAGCTGATCCACAACGTCGCCAAGGAGCACGGTGGCGTGTCGGTGTTCGCAGGCGTCGGCGAGCGCTCGCGCGAGGGCAACGATACCTACCGCGACCTCACCGAGTCGGGCGTCATCTCCAAGACCGCGCTGGTGTTCGGCCAGATGAACGAGTCGCCCGGCGCGCGCGCCCGCGTGGCGCTGACCGGAGTCACGCTGGCGGAATATTTCCGCGACGAGGAAGGCAAGGACGTCATCTTTTTCATCGACAACATTTTCCGGTTCCTGCAGGCCAACTCGGAAGTCTCGGCGCTGCTCGGCCGCATGCCCAGCGCGGTCGGCTATCAGCCGACGCTCGGCACTGACATGGGCGAGCTCGAGGAACGCATCACCACCACCAAGAAGGGCGCGATCACCTCGGTGCAGGCGATCTACGTCCCCGCCGACGACTACACCGACCCGGCGCCGGCGACCACGATGACCCATCTCGACGCGATGACGGCGCTCGATCGCAAAATCTTCGAGAAGGCGATTTTCCCGGCAGTCGATCCGCTCGGCTCGACGTCGCGGATGCTCGATCCGCAGGTGGTCGGCCAGGAGCATTACGACGTCGCGCGCCGCGTGCAGGCTACCTTGCAGCGCTACAAGGACCTGCAGGACATCATCGCGATCCTCGGGATGGAAGAACTGTCGGCCGACGACAAGCTGGCGGTCTCGCGCGCGCGGCGCATCGAGCGCTACCTCTCGCAGCCGATGTTCGTCGCCGAGCAGTTCACCAACACGCCGGGCAAGTACGTCTCGCGCAAGGACACCGTGCGCGGTTTCGCGGAAATCCTCGACGGCAAGTGCGACGACATGCCCGAGCAGGCGTTCATGCTGGTCGGCACGATCGAAGACGCGCGCGAAAAAGCCGAACGCCTCGCGCGCGAGGGCTAAGCGGAGCGTCAGCAGTGGCAGCGTCGTTTCAACTGAGGCTTGTCACGCCCACCGGAATCGTCTTCGAGGGCGTGGTCCAGGAAGTCGTCGCGAAAAGTCCGCTCGGACAATTCGGGGTGCTCGCCGACCATATCAACTTCATCACGTCGCTGGTGCCCGGAGTGCTGAGCGCGCGACTGGACGATGGCAGTCTGCGCAACTGGGTGGTGTCGGGCGGGCTCGCCGAAGTGAAAGCTGGCGTGATGACCGTGCTGGCGAGCGGCGCCGAGGAGCCCGAAGATATGGACGCGAGCAAGGCGGCCGCCGAAGTCCAGGCCGCCGACGAGAAGTTCTCGAGCCTGAGCTTCTACGATCCCGACTACGCCGCCGCCAATGACGCGCTGATGCTGGCGCGCGCCCACGCCGAAGCCGCCTCGCTGAAGAATCCCGGATCCTGAAACCTCACGCAGGTTTCAGACTTCCCGACTGGAAAGATGCGGGCTTCGCCCTGTTAGAACTTTCTCTCGATCGTCATCCTGAGCCTCTTGATTGTCATCCTGAGCGAGCGTTGCGCGAGTCGAAGGATCTCCGCGCAGCGATGGATCCGCTCCATGCCTCTACCTGTCAGGGAGAGGCCGCGCGACTCCTCGAAGCGCGGGTGAGGGTCATTTTTCCGAATCCCGGATCCTGAACCCTCACGCAGATTTCAGACTTCCCGTCGGGAAAGATGCGGGCTTCGCGCTGTTGCAACTTTCCTGATCGTCATCCTGAGCGAGCGCTGCGCTAGTCGAAG
>DASQHV010000473.1:0-8129 GCA_035631915.1 Candidatus Acidiferrales bacterium
AGAGATCGCCGAAACGCCATGCGCCCAGCGGCGTGATCCCCGGTCCGCCCTTCACCCGCGCGCCGGCATTGGTTGAGAAACGCCCGCACCGAGCCGTCCTTCTGCTTCACCACCAGCACCGGATCCTCGGCCATGTAAGTCGCAAAGAAATCGCCGGGCCGCTGCAACTCGCTCTCGTGACACAGGTACAGCCACGACCGCGCGAAAATTCGCTCCAGCTCCAGCTCGTAGATTTCACGATCGTGGTAGATGCGCGGATCGAGGCGGCCCGCCTTCTCGTCCACTAGTCCTCGCAGCGCATCCGAACGCACGCGGTCGCCGCGGCCGTTCGAGGTCGATTCTGGCTTCATCGGAGTCCTCCGTCGTCGTCGATCGCTAGAATTAGCCCAAGTTTTGGGAATGACAAGCGAGCCGATTTGCCATGACAATGCTCGCTCAGTGGCGTTCGCAGTACCTACGTCCGCGCAGCGTAGCGCTTATCCAGCTCAGCCATCCGGCCGAACAGTTCCATCACGTTGCGATGCGAGCGGTCGCCCGAGATCTCCCGGTAGATCGTGTCGACGGTCACCGCCAGCCGCTCGGCGTCGCCCCACTGACCGAACGCGCCGAGCGCGATATCCTGCGCCGCCTCCCACGCGCTCATCCCGGCCGCGTGGCGCGCGCGCGTCTCACGATCGACGAACACGAGATACTCCTGCATCCGCTTTACGCCCGCTTTGTCGGTAATCGGGCCATGCCCCGGCACGATTGCCTCGACGTCCATCGCCATGATCGTGTCGCACGCCTTGATCCAGTTGCGCACCGGACCCGCCCACGCGATCGGAGTGCCGTCTATGAACAGGATGTCGCCGGTGTACACCACGCGGTCCGCCGGGACATAGACGAGCACGTCGCCCGCCGTGTGCGCGGGTCCCACCACGATTAGTTCCGCGCGCTTGTTGCCGACGCTGATCGTCTCGCGGCCGCTGAAGGTGCGATCCGGCAGGCGCAGCGTCACGCCCGCGAAATCGAACGGGCCGAAAATTCTTTTGAAGAACGCACCGACTTCGCCCATCGCCGCTGTGTTCTTCATCGCCGCCGCGAGCATCTGCGGACTGCCCTCCTCGGCCATCTCACGCGCGCTCGCCGCCGACGCGATAATCGTCGCGTTGCGCGCCAGCCGGTTGCCGAACGTATGGTCGCCGTTGGCGTGCGTGTTGACGACGGCGCCGATCCGCTCGGCGCCGAATCCCGTCGCGTCGTCCATCGCGCGCAGCATCTCCGCCGTGAGCCGCTCGTCGAACAGCGTATCGACCAGCAGCGCCTGGTCGCCGTCCGTGACCAGCCCCGCGTTGCTATAGCCCCAGGTGCCCGACGGTTGCAGGTACGCATACGCGCCGTGTCCGAGATCGTGCAGCCCCTTGGTGAATTTCCATGCGCTCATCGTTTTCCTCCGGCGGCCCGACTGTAGCGCCACAGTACTTCGCGCAGCCGAAAAGAAAAGGGCTGCCGCTCGAGGCCGTCGTCTCGTTGATTCGCGAACAATCAGGCTGGGGGACGTGAATCGGTCGCGATGCGCCAATCGCCTGCCGCCCGACGCTTTTGCCTCGTCTGATACTCGCGCTCTCGCCCACGACGGTCCGGCGAAGGTGCGTCCGCGATGTCTCAGAGTGGGACGATCGCGCGATCGCGATCGCCGTTTCTGACTCGATTGGCGGAGTTCCGTGGTGGATGCGAAATCCTCTGAGCAGTGTCGCATCGCTTGGCCACCAGCTTCATCGCGGCATCGAAGTTGCTCATCTTTTGCCGGGGGGAATGTGCTGCATTTTGCTCATCGTAGGTCGTCACGAAGTCGTACCGTTGCGCAAATCCGGGCGATCGGACTCCTGCTTGTGCTGACGCTGGCAGTAAGCGCTCCTGCAATCGCTTCCGAGTACGGCATCAGCACTTATCGCCCCGGCCTGATGGATCTCTTCGCCGGTTACATGGCGCCTCCGGGAACGATGGTTGTGAAAAATTACTTCCTCTTCCAGGACGCGCGCGGCGACGCGCTCACCGCCAACGGATTTATTCAGGCGCACACTCATACTGTCACTTACACTGGCGCAACCTTCGCGGCGTACGTGACACCCTGGCGGATTCTCGGTTCCAACTGGGCCTTCGGCGGGATCGTGCAAACTCGCCTCGCGGAGCAGTCGCTGCGCGCGGGCCCGGCCGGCCATCTGTCGCATCAGACCTCCACCGTCGCCGGATTCGGCGATCTGATCTTTTCGCCGTGTCTCCTTAGTTGGAGCTTCGGTCGCTTTCACCTGATGAGTTCGTTGATGTTCTACGCGCCGACCGGCGGCTACGATCGCCATCGCATCATCAACATCGGCACCAACCGATGGGCCGTTGAGCCGGATCTTGGATTGACCTGGATGGACGATGAGACCGGGCGGCACTTCTCGGCGTTTCTCGGCTACACGATCAACACTGCAAATACGGAGACTCACTATCGCAGCGGCGACGAGTTCCACGCCGACTTCGTGATGGCGCAGCATCTGCGTCACGGCCTGGTGCTTGGTATCGCCGGCTACGCGCTGCAGCAAATCACCCCCGATTCAGGCACCGGCGACGCGTTCGGCGCGTTCGAGGGACGCGTGATTGCGCTCGGTCCGCTGCTCGGCGCCACCGTAAAAATCGGAAAATTTCCGATCAACTTTTGCTTCAAGTACGATTTCGAATTCGCGGCGCGAAATCGCTCGACCGGAAACGAACTCTGGCTGACTGCGGCGTACCGGTTCTGATCGATGCAAAAGCGCGGCACTCTCCTGGAGGACGTTCCCGTGACGATCCGGGTGCCGAGCAGGCGCGACCCGGCGCCGCGCGGTCCGGCCAACAGTCTCGAGTCCACGCTCGCCGCGATCGTCACCTTCTCCTCCGACGCGATCTACAGCATCGGCCGCGACCACGTCGTGCTGAGCTGGAATGCGGGCGCCGAACGCCTCCTGGGACATCGCGCGGAGGATGTAGTCGGCAAGCGGTCACCGACCCTCACGCCCGAGGTCGAGGCGCAGATGGAGGACATTCTGCATCGCGTGCTTGACGACCGTGAAACGCTCGAGTTCGAAACCCGGCGCCGACGCAAAGACGGCGTCGTGCTCGACGTTGCGATGACCGCGGCGCCGATTCTCGATCAGGCCGGCATTCCGACCGCGATCGCAGTCGTTGCGCGCGACATCACCGAACGCAAGCGCAGCGAGCGCGATCACGCACTGCTCGCGGCAATCGTCGAATCCTCCGAGGATGCGATCGTCAGCAATTCCCTTGACCTGCGCATCACCAGCTGGAACAAGGGCGCGCAGACGATGTTCGGCTTCACCGCTGAAGAAGCCATCGGGCAGCCGGCCAGCCTCTACATGCCGCCCGAAATGAAGGCTTGGGGCATCGATTTCCTGGGCGATCTGAGGGACCGCCTGGACCAGGCCCAGAGCTTCGAAGTCCCGTGCATGCGCAAGGACGGAAGCCGCGTTGACGCATGGACGGTGTGCGCCGCGATCCGCAATACCGCGGGAGAACTAATCGGCTTCTCCGCCATCCATCGCGACATTACCGAACGCAAACGCGCCGAGCGTCAGGAGGCGCTGCTGGCCGCGATCGTCGAGTCCTCCGACGACGCGATTACCAGTCTTTCGACCGACGGCCTGTTCACCAGCTTCAACCACGGCGCCGAAAAATTATTTGGCATCAGCGCCGAGCAAGCCATCGGACACCCGCTGGGTGTGGCGGTTCCACCGGAATTCAGGTCGCACGCCGAGTTCACGCTTGCCGAGGATTTGGCGATGCTGCACAAACACCCCGGCGTGGTCCGCCGCCTCGAGGTGTCGTTTCCAAGGAGAGAGGGCGCCGCCACCGAGGTGTTGCTGGTCGTTTGCGGAATCTACGATCGCGCCGGAAGACTGCTCGGCTTGTCTCAGCACTACCACGACATCACCGAGCGCAAGCGCGCCGAGCGCGAACTGGCGCAGCTCGCTGCGGTCGTCAACGCCTCGCACGACGCCATTATGAATGTGTCGCCGGACGCCAGGATCATCACCTGGAACCCGGCCGCGGAAGCTGCGTACGGCTACACGGCCGAGGAGGCAATCGGAAAGACCATCGAGCTGTTCGTTCCGCCCGAAGAACTGGAGCAAACGATCGCAACCACGCGGCGCGTCGTCGAGACCGGCCAGCCCGCCTCGTGGGAACAACATGCCCGCCGACGCGACGGCACTCCGTTCATATCCGCGGTCAACATTTTTCCGATCCGCGATGCGGCCGGCGCGGTTACCAGCGTAGCCGGCATTGGCCGCGACATCACGATGCTCAAGGAAACCGAGCGCCAGCTGGTCGGGGCACGCGAAGCGGCTCTGGAAGCCTCGCGGGCCAAGTCCGAGTTCCTCTCCAGCATGTCGCACGAAATTCGCACCCCCATGACGGCGATCCTCGGGATGGCCGAGTTGCTCTCCGACGGCGAGCTCAATCCCGAACAGCGCCGCTATATAGAGATCCTCTGCAACAACGGCCACGCGCTGCTCGAACTGATTAACAGCATCCTCGATCTCGCCAAGGTCGAAAGCGGCCGCCTCACCCTCGAACATGTCGCCTTCGACGTCGCCGAAGTGGTGGAGCGCGCGGCCCAGGCGCTCGCGATCCGCGCCCATGCCAAGCAGCTCGAGCTGATCGTGAACCTCTCACCCGACATCCCGACCGCGTTGATGGGCGATCCGCTGCGGCTCAGACAGGTGCTGATCAACCTTATCGGCAACGCGATCAAATTCACCGAACGGGGCGAGGTGGCGGTGTCGGTCGAGCGCGACCCCGCGCCGGGAAATCCGCTGCGCTTGAAATTCAGCGTTCGCGACACCGGCATCGGAATCGCCAAGGACAAGCTGCCCGCACTGTTCGCCGCCTTCGCGCAGGCCGATTCCTCGACCGCGCGAAAATACGGCGGCAGCGGTCTTGGACTCGCGATCGTCAGGCGCCTGGTCGGCCTGATGCGCGGCGAGGTTGCCGTGGAGAGCGAGCCCGGCAAGGGCAGCACCTTCAGCTTTACTTCACCCTTCGATGTGTGCCCCGCGCCGCCAGCGCCCGCGCCGTGGCCGGAGCTCGCCGGAGTCCCGGTGCTGATCGTCGACCACAACAAGGCTGCGCGCGCCGTACTGTCCCGGATGCTCTCCGGACGCGGCGCCAGCGTCACAGAAGCGGCGACGTATTCGGAGGGCCTGACCGCGATCGAATGCGCCGCCGGAAAGCCGATCCGGATCGTGCTGCTCGACGATCGCATCGCCTCGTCGGACACTCGCGAGCCGGCGCAGTTGATCGCTGCGGCAGCGCGATGCGGCGGGTCGGTGATAGCGATGATCCACTGCGACAACCTGGCCGCCGACATTTCGCGCCTGCGCTCGATAAAGCTGGAGGCCTACCTCGTCAAGCCGATCGAAAGGGGTGAACTGGCAAAGGCTCTCCGGCACGCGCTCACCGACGACGGCGGCGAGGTCCAGCAGAGCAATCGCGTCGCCGCGCCCGGCGCCGTCGCGCCGCCCGTCGTGGACCGGCCGCTCAAAATCCTGTTCGCCGATGATTCCCCCGACAACCGAACCTTGATCCGCGCCTTCCTGAAACACACTCGCTATCGTCTCGACGAAGTTGAGAACGGCAGGCAGGCCATCGACCGCTTCATCGCGGGCAACTACGACCTGGTGCTGATGGACATCCAGATGCCGGAAGTTGACGGCTACGCGGCCACGCGCGCCATTCGCGACTTCGAGCGCGAGCACGATCGCGCGCACACGCCGATCATCGCGCTGACCGCCTCCGTGTTCAGCGACGCGGTTCGCCTGACACGCGCCGCCGGATGCGACGCGCACGTCGCCAAGCCCGTCAACAAGTCCACGCTGCTGCGCGCGATCTACGACGCGGTCGGCGCCAGCCGCCAGCTGTAGAACCTCGCCGTCAGGCTTTGCGGACCAGGACTGGCCCTACTTGAAGAGAAATTCCACTCAGTGTAGAAAATCCCGTCGGCACGGCAATCTCGGCTGAAGATGGAAATTGGGAATTGCCAAAATAACGGTAGTGGAAGGGAGTAGCCCGATGAAACGCATATTGTTCACGATGATTTTTCTTTGCGTTGCAAATGTCGCGTCTGCCTATGAGTATCACCTGCAGTTCACTCCGCAGTCGGGCGCCCGCAACCTGTCGGTGGTCGGCTACCAATTCGTCGGCAATAACGTGCTTGGCAACTGCAGCTATTCTACAACTTCCGCGTGTTCGGGGCGCGGATGCCACGTCATTACCACCTATCACTACAACACCTGCACCTGGGATCCGTACGGCAATCTCGTCAGTATGACTCCCGGTGCGCCGACCGCTCCGGCGCCGCTCTACACCACCGGCACCGAGATCGTCTACGCTGTCAACGGTAGCAGCACGACCGGAAAGGACACGCGCAATTTCGGCTTCGTCGCGACGCCCTCCTCGCACTACACTTGGCAAACGCTGAATGGCGGCTACGCCGTCATCCCATACGCTCCATACTCGGTCGCAGCGACGCTTATCAGCGACGGCGACCTCGATCTTCATTTCGCGGGGGCCAGGGTGGTAGCCCAGATCTTCGGCACCATCACCCCGGCTTCGGGAACCGCCACCGTCTCGGCCAATACCTGCGTAGGCGCTCTTCCGCCGGGTTCGACATGCACGGCGACCGTTACCTACGATCCGACGAGTATCACCTGCACCGGCTCGCCGTACGGTTACGCCTACACCGGAATCGACCTGACGCTCACGACGGACGCCGGCGCAAATACCGATTTCACGCAGCGCTTCACGGTCACCGGCATCCCGATCTGCGACGATTGAGCGGGAAGCCGCGCGCGCGAGCCCGGGGTCGAGTTTCAACCTGATCCTCGAGGGGATATTCTCGCCTCGGGGGAATTGGCGCGATGCTCCTTGCCTTGCTCACGACGTTCACTGCCAGCCGCAAGGAGCCGCTCGCGGCCGTCCTCGAGCGGATTCACGCGGCCATCGTCGCGGCCGATCTTGGCGAACCGCACATTCAATTTGTCCTGGCCGACTCGTCTGTTGCGGGCGGCGTGTCCAGCGTCGATCGCGTGCTCAAGCGCTTCCCGCACCTCGCGCGATTTGCGCAGCCCCGTGCCGCATACCCGGGCGGCCCCGAATCGAAAGCGATCTCCAATCGCCCCGGCTCCAGCGCCGCCGGCGAGACCGTAGAATTCGCCACCCTGCTCGAGATCGCGCGCGGTGTTCCGAGAAGCTTCCCGTTTCATGCCGTGTCGATCCATTTTTCAGTGCCGGCCTTCTCCGGCGGAACAGCGCTGCCTTCGGATGCGAGCGGGCAACTGCCCGGTATAACCGTGAGTGACTCTTGGTGGGTGAACGGGCGCATGCGATCGGTCGCGGCGCTTACGATGGTCGAGGCCGACCCGGCGGCGAAGAAACTGCCCAAACTTCCGGAGTCGGTGGCGGCGGTGCTGGCCGCGTGTGGCAAGGTGAAGAAGACGGTTCAGGCGCCGCTCATCTTGTCTCCGACCTCGCAGCCGCGGACCATCGATACCGCTGCGCCCGATATCGCACAGGCGCTGCGCGCGCTAGTCAACGACTATCGGACCCGCATGAGCGAGATCGTTGAGCGGGCGCAACTTCCGCACGACCTGCCGCCGAACGCGGAGGCCAGCGCTGGCGCGCTACCGGGCGTCACCACCGGGCCGAAGAAGCCCGACTTGGTGCGCGCC
The DNA here is from genome assembly GCA_035631915.1 of Candidatus Acidiferrales bacterium. Taxonomy (GTDB): domain Bacteria; phylum Desulfobacterota; class Binatia; order Binatales; family Binataceae; genus Binatus. The sequence goes on from DASQHV010000473.1 coordinate 7,752, forward strand.
TTCACGCCGATTGGCTACGACTGCCGTGGTGAGTCCGGAACCTTCACGTTGCGCCGGCGCACCACCAACAATCTCTCGGTGGAACTGGGGCTCGACGTCGGCACCTGGAGCAACCTGGTCATCGCGATCTTTCGCGTGCTGGGGATGGTCAACGGTATCGGGTTCAAGGCGACCTTGATCCTGCCGGTCGCGCGCCGCGCTGCGCTCGGAGCTCAATACCCGATGGGCGGGCCTGAGCGATGGCGCCAAATCGTCGAGAATCTGGCGGCGCTGGTCGCGGAACTCGATCGCAGCTTCGTTCCCGCGGTCGAGGCTATCTCCGGCCCGTCACCCGATTGGTACCGCCCCGAGAACTCGACCAACCGATAGCCGCGCGAT
>DASQHV010000474.1:0-3073 GCA_035631915.1 Candidatus Acidiferrales bacterium
GTCACCGGAGCGAAGTACCAGGCGCACCAGAACGGGCAGACGCAGGGCCAGGGCAAGTTCAGCTTCAACGAACCGGTCGGCGCTGCGTTTGAAGGCACAATCACCATTCACGCGGGACTTGAGGGCCAAGGTTCGCTGCCGAACCTCAACTTCGAGGCCCAAGAGCACATCACGGTGCCCGCGGGAGGCGGAATCGGCGCTACCATCTCAAATTTCCGGGTCACCTGTCAGTAGTAGCCCTACCTGTTTGTTGGCCGGGAAGTTTCAGGGACGTACGGCGAGCTGATGCCGTGCGTCCCTCAACTGCGGACTGCGTCAATGAAAAAGCGCCGGCAAGACGGTGGGTTGCCACCGGCACGGTCCAGGGCTCACAAAAAATCGGAAGCATCGTCCGAGGAGACCGCCGTAACCACTGCAATCATTGCAGCGCTGAAGGAAGTTGCACTTTTTGACCCGGAGCTGGCCAAAACGCTCAGAAATGAGATCAAGGGCAGGAAGATCCTGCACTACAAGCCTACTTGAGGGAGCGCCAATCGCCGTTGGACAGTGCCGCAGTGCGTGAAAGACTTTAGTCGTGGCGGCGCCGCCGTTCTTGGCAAGGGCAATGGAGTTGAAAGTGCCGGGGCTGTTCACGATGGTAGCGGCGGCCTTGGAGCGTTGTCGGCCTCAGCCTTTGCCCAACTTCCCGAGCCCGAAGCGGTTGTGCTTGCCGCGGAACCGGCGGTAGACAGCGTCAGTATCGTCGAGACGGTAAGGAGCGCGGTGAAAATCGCGGCGAGACACATCATCTGGCAGCGGCCACTAATTGCACTCTCGATGTCAATGGCCGAGCAGCGATTTGCGCATCGCCTGATGCTTGGTTTGCGGATGCAGCCACACGCTCATGATCGCGGGGCAGAATGACGGATCGTCAACTTCGCCCGTGCTCGAGTCGTTCAGATAGGCGAGCGTCCGGTTGGTGTCCGAACAAAAGATGACGACCTGATCGCCCTGCCGAACGTTGGGAATGATCTTAGTCAGCTCCGCCTGCCAGGTCCCGAGCTTGCTCGCGTCGCCGACCTTGAGCTCGCGCATCTCGGCGATCGCGTTCTTCACCAGCGTGTCGGCGGGCACATCGCGGCCCGGCTCGATATCGAGCGCGTGCGGCTTGGCGGCGGACCATTGCGGGCCGACGATCCACAGCGTCGCGTCGTACATTCGGATTCCCCACCACGAATGGCGGCCCTTGCCGAACGGATGCAAGCCCGGAGCGCTGGAGAGCACCGGCTGCGGCAGCGGGCGATTGCCGCCCGGCGGCGCGGCGATTGCGCAAGTCGCGGAAATCAAGACCGCGAGCACGGTCCCGACTCCCGAAGATCGAGCGCCGGCAAGAATCCTGCATGTCGTCGTCAGCCGCATGTAGGGCGGCTCATACCAAGCCGCGCCGCGGTCCGCAACTCGTCTGCCACCCGACGGTCACCAGTCCGCGGCGTAGTGCACCTTGTTCAGTTGCGTTCGGTGCGTGGTGCTTGCGGATGATCCCAAAAGCCGGGCGGCTGGCTGGCGACATATGATTCAAGCGACGCGATTGCCGGCGATATTCCGTCGCGAAACATCTGCGGATAGCCGAAATCCTCCGCGAAGTTGTAGTACAAGCCCTCGGTCTTGTCGTAGGTCTGGTTGATGTCGCTGGTCCACAGCACGCGTCCGCTTGCGGTCTCCACCAGTTCGAGCCTCAGCGTAAGGGTGTCGTGCACCGCACCCAGGGGCAGGCCGAGGACCCATAGCAGGCTGCTGTACGGGCCGAGCAGGTAGCTGTATGCCGAGCCGTCCCAGTCGGTATTGATGATCGTTCCGCGGAGCAGCAATTGGGAGTTCGGATCGGCGGTGCGGTCGGTCAAATAGACGTCGCTGAAAATCTGTGCCTGGCGGAGTTCCGTGACCGCCGCCTGGGCCAGGTCGTCGCTCGGACGGAAGTTATACGCTCCCTCGGTAAGAAACCCGTTGGCGTTTTCCGGACGATGGTAGGTCGCCGTGCAATATGGCACGAGCGGGATCGCGCACAGAAAAAAGTACCTCGAATTCTCGGTGCCGCGCTGATCCTGGAAATGCTCGACCGCGACTACAGCCGGCACGCGCGTGGTCGCGACCCTTGCCGGACCCGGTTCATACTGCCAGCCGGCTTTCGTCGTGCATGCGGACAGAGCGAGTCCAGATGCCAGCATCAAGACAATCCCGAGGCCGGGCTTCGCTTTCCTCACATGCTTCCCTCCCAGTTGCCAGCGCAGTTGAAGCGATTGGTCGCAGGGCAGGCCGCCCTGCTCTGAGCTTACGCGACAAACAAGCGAATGATAAACACCCTGTCAACCCGGCGGCTCCCTCGCCGGCGCCACTTCATCCGGCGTCGACTCTGAGACCGGACGGCAAGGTGCGATGCGGGGTGTTGACCGGACGCCGTCAAGTGAGCTTCGTTGCTGCGAGAGCCGCTAAAACGCGGCTCGCGGGAGACATACGTGGATTCACTAACGCAGATTATCGCCGGAATGGACGCGATACGGCCCGGCCTCGCGGAGTTCTACAAGGACCTGCATCGCAATCCGGAATTGTCGATGCAGGAAAATCGCACCGCCGCAAAAGCCGCGGAGCGACTTCGCGCTGCGGGCTACGCCGTCACCGCCGGAGTCGGGCGCACCGGCGTCGTCGGAATCCTCGAGAACGGCACCGGGCCGACGGTGATGCTCCGCGCGGACATGGACGCGCTGCCGGTTCGCGAGCAGACCGGCCTCGCCTACGCGAGCACCGCGACCGGCGTCGATGGCGACGGCGAGCCGGTGCCGATCATGCACGCCTGCGGCCACGACATCCACGTCACCTGCCTGACTGCGGCGGCCGAGCTGTTCGCGCGAAATCGCGACCGCTGGGCTGGGCGCCTGATGATGATTTTTCAGCCGGCCGAGGAAATCGGCTCGGGCGCGAAGGCGATGATCGACGACGGGCTGTTCGATCGCTTCGGCAAGCCCGACGTGGTGCTCGGCCAGCACGTGGTTCCGATGCCGGCGGGTGCGCTCGCATGGCGCTCGGGCACCACGATGTC
>DASQHV010000475.1:0-2342 GCA_035631915.1 Candidatus Acidiferrales bacterium
GAGAAAGAGTCCGATTTGGAGATTCAGGAGAGCCTTGGAGTGGAAACCGAGCAGAGTAATCGCGTGGACTGATAGGCTCAATCCGCAAGCCGCGAAGGCCACCGCCATCAACACTCGCGCGAGACCTTTTGCCGGCAAAGAGTTCGACTCACTGTTGCAGATGGGTCGCGAGAAAATTCAGGCAGCGGCGCCATGAGTCGAGGTTGGCTACGTGATTGGCCTCGGGCGCGCCACCCAGCGCCATCGGAGTCTTCACCACGGGATGGAAAATCTCGCTGATAACCGGCGTATACGGAAAGCGGATGAAATGACCGGCGCCCGCGTAGCTGACGTGCTCGTGCGGATGCGGAAATTTTTGCGCGATCAACCGCTGCATCGCGATGTCCGCGAGGTTCAGCGACGGCCACATCTGATCGTCCGTGCCGGAGAACATCAGCACTGGGCCGTTGATCTTTTCGACCGCGATCGCGGCACGTTGCGCGCTCTCGCGATTTTTCAGGCACTCCAGAAACCACGGCGTCAGCGCGACCGGCGATTTATTCCACACGTCGAGCCCGGCGGTCGTGGGCTGAATGCACGGTACGGGCTTGCCGTTCAATGTCCAGGCGGAGCGCTGGCGCTCGCCTGCAGCACCGATTCCCGGCCATACGATCCCACTCGGCACATACGCGACGATCGCCTTGATTTCCGGATACGTAGCGCCGAGCAGCAGCACCAGCTCTCCGCCGCGCGAGGCGCCGAGTACCGCAAGCTGGTCGCCGACTACGCCGGGATGCTGGCGCATATGCGCGATTGCCTTGCCGAAATACTCGAGCGGAATCTCCATCAGATCGCGCGGCACGCCGGGCATCGCGAAGTACGCGAGCGACATCACAGCGTACCCGTGGCTCGCAAGCAGCGCCGGTTGATCGACGGCGAGGCCGCCACCAGAGCCACCGACGAGAATCACGCCGGGGCGCGGGCCGTCCTGATGATGGAACATCGTGGCGACCAGGCCGTCGGCGGTGACCGGGCTCTGCACGATACCGGGCGCGGTGAATCGACGCGTCACCTCGGCGTTCGCGACGGACTTGCCGTCAAGCTCCGCGGTCAGCCTCACGACGGTCGGCGCCGTCGACGTTTTGACGAAGGGCGAGCGCTCCTTGATTGCGGCGTCGAGCGTCATCGACCATAGCAGGCCGGTCGCGTCGGCGGTGCCGTAACTCCCGCCGGCGGGCGCCGCGAGCGCGAGATTCAGCGCGCCGTTGGAATCGACGACGAACTCGGCATGCGAATCCCATCGATGCTGCAAGTCGTCCAGCGCCGACGCGCGAACGGTGACTTTCGCCGCGCGCGGGAATCCGTCGAGTTGAAGCGAGATTGGGTCGTCGTACAGGGCGTCGGTGGGGTTTGCGACAATGCGCATTTGACGGTGGTAGCAGTATCGCGGGTAACCGGCAATCGTGCGCGTCTGGGCCGCCTTGCTGACCGGTTGTCGCCGGTGGTATTCTGACCCGCAGTAAGTGGGCGCGCGCCCACTTTTTTGTTGGTGTCGAGCAAGGGACCCGTGGAAAGAGTTGACTCTGGCCCGGTTGCCGGAGCGCGAGGAAGAGGTGCATGGCGGTGAGTGGCCTGACGCTTCATCCGACCGCGGAAAAGGTGGCCGAGCTGCTGGAGCCGCACATCGAGCGCCAGGGTTACGAGCTGGTGTCGGTGGATTTTCGCAAGGGTACGCGGAGTTCGCTGCTGCGGCTGTTGGTCGATAAGCCGGGTGGCGGAATTGCACTCAGCGACCTGGAGGTGCTGAGCCCGGCGCTGGGCGACTTGCTGGACGTGTACGACCCCGTCGAAGGGCGCTACACGCTGGAGGTTGCGTCGCCGGGAATCAACCGGCCGCTCAGGAAGCGCGAGCACTTCGAGGCGGTGCGCGGCGAGCGCGTGAGAATTCGGACGCATCACGCGCGCGACGGGCAGAAGTCGTTCATCGGCAAACTGGTCGAGGTGAGCGACGCGGGAATCGAGCTTGACGATGAGACGAGCAGGAAGAGGCAGTCGATAGGATTCGACGAAATGGCGCTGGCGAACTACGAGTACGATTTTGACAAGTAGGCGGAAGTTTTCGCCGAGCAATGGCGCGAAGAGAAATTCGCGCTGCGGAGAGTCGCTATGCAGGTCGATCTGAACCGGGTAATCGAACAAGTTTCCAAAGAAAAGGGCATCGACAGGACGATCGTGATCAACGCGGTCGAGGAGATGATGCATTCGGCGGCGCGGCGCACCTTCGGCCCGGACCGCAACATCGAGTCGCGCTTCAATCCGGAGCTCGGTGAAATCGAGCTGTTCGAGATCAAGACCGTGGTCGA
>DASQHV010000476.1:0-1915 GCA_035631915.1 Candidatus Acidiferrales bacterium
TGGTCACGCCCTCGACCACCAATCCCGCGAAGCTTAGCCGGCGCGCAATTTCGTCGACGCCGGCGTCCGGCACGACGCTGACGAAATCTTTCAGCCAACTGAGCGGCAGTTTCATCGCACACCTCCGCTCAGCGCCGGGAACTGGGATAGGAAGCGGAGATCGTTTTCGAAGAACAGCCGCATGTCATCGACGCCGAGTTTCAGCAATCCGGTGCGCTCGACGCCCATGCCGAAGGCGAAGCCCGCGTATTCGCCAGGATTGTACTCGACCGCGCGCAGCACGTTGGGATGGATCATTCCGCAGCCCAGCACCTCGGTCCATCCGGAATGCTTGCACACGGGGCAGCCGGCGCCGTCGCACAGCAGGCAATGCATGTCGAGTTCGGCGCTGGGCTCGGTGAACGGAAAGTAGCTGGCGCGGAAGCGCACTGCCGTGGCGCCGAAGAACGCGCGCACGAACTCGCTCAGCACGCCTTTGAGATGAGCCATCGTGATCCGCCCGCGCTTATCGACCATGAAGCCTTCGATCTGCGTGAACATCGGCGAGGCGCGCACGCTGAGATCGTCGCGCCGGTAGCATCGCCCGGGACACACGACGGCCAGCGGCGGCCGCCGCTTTTCCATCACGCGGATCTGCCCGTTCGACGTATGCGTCCGCAGCAGCGACCCGCCTTCGACGTAAAATGTGTCGAGCATGTCGCGCGCCGGATGGTGCTCCTTGAAGTTGAGCGCCTCGAAATTGTGAAAGTCGTCCTCCAGGTCCTGGGTCATCGCGACTTCGAAGCCCATCGCCTCGAAAATTTGAAGCATCCGTTCCTGGATGTCGGTGATCGGATGGATCCGGCCGCGCGCGATACGCATGCCCGGCAGCGTCACGTCGAGGCGTTTTTCGTTGAGCGATTTTTCCAGCGACGCGGCCTTCAGCCGTTCGCTGAGCGCCTCGATTCGCGCCTCGACCTGGCGCTTGATTTCGTTGACCAGCTGGCCGATTACAGGCCGCTCTTCGTTCGGAACTTCGCGCATCTTGCGCATGATTTCGGTGAGCTCGCCGGAGCGGCCGAGCACGCGGACGCGCACGGCGTCGATTTGCGCCTCGCCGGCGTCGTCGGTCAGCTCCGCGAGCGCGCGGCGCCGGATTTCTTCCAGTTGTTCCTTCATCAAGAGGCTCCCCGATTCTCCCGAGCCGTCATTGCGCCATGTTGCGCGCCCGCAAAACAAAAAACCACGTGGGCGAAACACCCACATGGTTCTTGATGCGCAGCGCTACGAGTGGCGCGGCTCTATGCGGCTTTCGCAGCCTTGGAGCCGAGCGCGCTTTTCGCGGTGCGCACCAGCTCGGTAAACAATCCATCGCGCTCGAGCGCGAGCTTTGCCAGCATCTTGCGATCGACCTCGACGCCCGCTTTCTTCAGCCCGTCCATCAGGCTGCTGTACGAGATGCCGTTTTCGCGCGCGAGCGCATTGATTCGCGCAATCCACAGCGTGCGATAGTCGCGCTTCTTCTGTTTGCGATCCCGGTAGGCGTAGGTGAGGCCCTTTTCGAGCGTCGAGCGAGCCTGCTTGTACAGTTTGCGCCCGCCGACAAATCCGGAAGCGAGCTTGAGTTGACGCTTGTGACGGCGGCGCGTCTTGGGTCCGCCTTTGGCGCGAGGCATCGGAGTGGATTCCTTCCTTGGTGATTATGCGGCCGGTGCGGTCACGCGTACGGCATCATCGCGCGAACTTTCGCGGCGTCTGCTTTGCCCAGAATTCCGGTGTTGCGTAGTTGCGCCTTCTGCTTCGGGCTCTTGCTCGAAAACATGTGGCGCGCATACGCGTGCTTGAACTTGACCTTGCCGCTCTTGGTCACGGAAAAACGCTTGGCGGCGGTACGGCTGGTCCTGATTTTCGGCATCGTCGCTAACTTGCTTCCATC
>DASQHV010000477.1:0-3510 GCA_035631915.1 Candidatus Acidiferrales bacterium
CCTGGTAACTGGGGCAACGTGACTCTGTGCGGCGGCGGCAATGGCGGCTCGGGGCTCCGGACACAGATCGCAGACGGCTACGGCGGGTCAATGAGCGCGCTCCAGACGCTGCAAACCGACCCGGGCGCTAAAGTCGGACCGGTCAATCAAGGGTTCGCAGACCTTTTGGCCGCATCGTCGGACAACTACGCCAGCTGGGTCCCGGGCGACAAAGATCCGCGAGCAGTCGTCGTACCGCTGGTGGATTTCGCGGGTTGCAACGGACAATGCACCGTTACCGTAAAGGGATTCATGAGCTTCTACATCGATTCGTACAATGGCGGTGCGATCACTGGTCACTTCATCAGCATGGTTGAGCAGAACAGCGTCAAGGTTGTTGCCACGACCGATGCAGGACTGTCGGGAAACCCCTATCTAATCAAATAGCTAAACGTTCGAAGTTTGGGATTGGACCACCGTCAGGTTTCGCCATTAGTTCGGCGGAGCCTGACGGTTTTGTTTGCACACCATCGCGGCCGCTCACCCACGAACACTGAGAGGATATTGTCCACGGCCATATCGGCCATCTTGGTGCGCGTCGCCGTGCCCGCGCTGCCGATATGCGGCGTGATCACGACGTTCTCAAGGCGCAGCAACGGATCGCGCCGCGCAATCGGCTCAGGGTCGGTCACGTCCAGCCCCGCGCCTCCTAGATCCCCCGACTTGAGCGCACGGTACAAGGCGGCCTGATCGACCACGGCGCCGCGTGCGGTGTTGACGAGAACGGCGCCCGGCTTCATTCGAGCGAACTCGCGAGCGCCCAGCAGATGGCGGGTCGCCGGCGTCAACGGCACGTGAACCGACACGAAGTCGGACTCAGCAAGCAGCCGCGGCAGGGCGACGGCCTCTGCCGAGGAGAGCTCGCGCCTGCGAGCGCGGCCCCGACGCGCAGACATGCCGCGCGGCTTCAGGTAGAGCACGCGCATCCCGAAACCAGTCGCGCGGGTCGCCATCGCCTGTCCGATCGCGCCCCATCCGACGATGCCCAGCGTCGCGCCGTGAACCTCGCGCCCGAGCAGGGTCGTCGGTCCCCACGTTCGCCAGCGGCCTGAGCGCACGTGACGGTCGGCCTCGACGATGCGCCGCGCCGTCGCCATCAGGAGTCCGAAGGCGAGGTCGGCGGTCGCGTCGGTCAGCACGCCGGGTGTGTGGCCGACGGCGATACCGGCGCGGGTGGCGGCGGGCAGATCGATATTGTCGACGCCCACGGCCATGTTGCTGATGACCAGTAGGCGCGGCGATGCGGCGATCAGGCGCGCGTCGATTCGGTCGGTGACCATCGAGAGCACCGCATCGGCGTCCGCGAGCGCGGCGTGCAACGCTCGCGTCGGTGGCGGCATCGCGCCCGGCCAGACTGTCACCGAGGCGGCGGCGCGAAGGCGCTCGAGCGCGGACTCGGCGATTCGCCGGGTCACGAAAACTCTTCGGCGTCGAACACTGGCGCGGCGCGGCATCGGCGGAAACTCCGTTGTGCGGTTCAAATAACGGTCAGGCTCTGCTATACGCGACAAGCGTGAGTGACTCCATCATTTCGTCGATAATTTCGTCGGCGCGCGCGAGCGGGCGGCCGGTTCTCACTGAAATCGAAAGCAAGCGGATACTGCACGCGCTCGGGTTGCCGGTAACGGTGCCGGAGGCGGCGACGAGCGCCGACGACGCGGCGCGCGCGGCGTCGAAGCTTGGCTTTCCGGTGGCGCTGAAGGTGCTCTCGCCGCAAATCAGCCACAAGAGCGACGTCGGCGGCGTTGAGTTGAACCTCGGCAGCGAGCGCGAAGTGCGCGAGGCGTTTGCGCGGATACGCGCCAACGTGGCATCGCGAGCAGCCGGCGCGACGTTCGAGGGCGTCGCCGTGCAGCCGATGGCGCGCGCGGGCGTCGAGCTGATCGCGGGCATCACTCGCGACGCGCGCTTCGGCCCAATCGCGATGGTCGGGCTCGGCGGGGTGTTCGTCGAGGTAATGAAAGACACGGCGATCCGGCTGGCGCCGATTGGCGGGCGCGAGGCGCGCGAGATGCTCGAGGGATTACGTGGCGCAGCAATTCTGCGCGGCGTGCGCGGCAAGCCCGGCGTCGACCAGGACGCGATCGCGGCGCTGCTCGAAACGATTTCGGGCTTCGCGTCGAGTCATCCGGAAATCGCGGAGATGGACCTCAACCCGGTGGTCGCCTACGCAGACGGCGTCGAGATCCTGGACGCGCGGATCGTGCTCGGTAACGAAGGCGCGGACGATTCGCGCCACGCCGACCCGCATCATGCGGCGCGGGTGGAGAACCTGCGGCGCGCATTCAATCCGCGTGCGGTCGCCGTGATCGGCGACAAGCGGATGGGTGGGTACATGTGGCTGCGCGCGATGGCGCATCTGAAGTGCAAGCTCTACTCGGTGCAAATCGATCCCAACGAAATTCCCGGGATCGAGGCGATGGGCGTCGAGAATCGAAAGAGCCTGGCGGAAATCAACGAGCCGATTGACTACGCCGTGAGCGCGGTGCCGCGGCAGGTGGCGGCGCGAATCCTGAAAGACTGCGTTGCGAACAAGGTCGGCTCGATCGGGTTCTTCACCTCGGGATTTTCGGAGACCGCGGAGGAACTGGGAATTCGGCTCGAGGCCGAGCTGCGCGAGATCGCCTTGAGCTCCGAAATAGCGCTGGTGGGCCCCAACTGCATGGGCCTGTACAGTCCGCGCGCGGGGCTGTGCAATTTTCCCGAGCTGCGCGTGGCGGAGGCGGGCGACGTGTGCTTCATCTCGCAGAGCGGCACGCACACGATCAACTTTTGCCTGCAGGCGCCGACGCACGGAATTCGCGTCAACATGGCGGCGTCGATCGGCAACGTGCTGGTGCTCGAGGCGGCGGACTATATCGACCTGATGACTGACGACCCGGCGACGCGCGTGATCGGGATGTATATCGAGGGCGTGCGCGACGGGCGGCGTTTCTTCAACAGCCTCAGGCGCGCGGCGGAACGTTATCCGGTGGTGGTCTGGAAGGGCGGCATCACCGAGGCGGGCGCGCGTGCGACGTTCTCGCACACCGGGTCGCTGGCGACGCCGGAGGCCATGTGGCGGACGATGGTGGCGCAGGCCGGCGCCGTCGAGGTGCCGAACCAGGACGCGATGCTAGACGCGGTGGAGTTGTTCTCGCGCTCCAAACGGATCCCGGGCCGGCGGATGGGGCTGGTCGCGATGACGGGCGGTCAGTCGGTGGTGATAACCGACACGTTCGCGGCGGCGGGGCTGGAGATACCGGCGCTGTCGCAGCCTTCGTACGACGAGCTCAAAATGTTCTTCAACATAATCGGCGGCAGCTACCGCAATCCGCTCGACGCCGGCGGCACCATCGGCTCGGGCCTGCACCAGGGCAATCTCGATCGGATACTCGACATCCTGGAGCGTGACACGGTGATCGACGCGATCGTGCTCGAGGTCGGCACCGGACTAAGAGCGGCGCGCTGGGCGTCGCACGAAAATGAAAT
>DASQHV010000478.1:0-2319 GCA_035631915.1 Candidatus Acidiferrales bacterium
ATCCGGGCCATCTGCTTCTCGGACGCTTCCTCGCGGCCGGGAACGCCGCGATGTATCAGCGGGGTGTTGACGCCGCCGGGGCAGATGCAGTTGACGCGAATCTTGTCGTGGCCGACCTCGATCGCGACCGCCTGCGTCAGGTTCACGACCGCCGCCTTGGCCGCGCTGTATGCCGCCAGGTAGCCGACACCGCGCAGTCCCGCGACCGACGCGGTCGAGATGATCGAGCCGCCGCCCGACTGGCGCATCGCAGGGATGGAATACTTCATCCCGAAAAACACGGCGCGGAGCAGAATGGCGATGGTGCGATCGAAGTCGGTCGATGTGACCTTCTCGATCGGACCCATGGCGCCCGCGACGCCGGCATTGTTGAACATGATGTCGAGGCGGCCGTACTCCTTGAGCGCGCGCTCGACGGCGGCGCGGATGTCCGGCTCGCTGGTGACGTCGGTGCGCTGAAAGACCGCCTTGCCGCCCGCGGCGGCGCATTCTGCGACCGCGGTCTCGCCGCCCTGTGCGTTGAGGTCGGTGAGCACGACCGACGCTCCTTCTTTGGCGAAGCGGATGGCGGTCGCGCGGCCCATCCCGCTGGCCGCGCCGGTGATCACTGCTACTTTTCCCTGGATTCTGCCCATGGCTTTTTCTCCTGCGCGCTACGGTCGCGCGGCGTATCGAAGCGAGTTGCTACGGTTTCAATAGCAGCGAATCGGAAATTTCAGTAGCGGTGCGAGTGGCGGGTTGGGGCATTCAATCGCAGGCGCGGTGATATAGTTGGGTGCTGCGATGGCGGGTGACGAGAAAACCGAAAAGCGAGCGGACGGAACCGATGCGATCGGTCCGCAGTACGGCTCGCTGATCGAATATCCGGCGGACGTTCCGGCCGAGGATGTGCCCGCGATTGATTCCTCTGAAGCCGCAGAAGTGCTGCAGGCGCCGGACGCGATCGACAAGAAGCTCGAAGCGACGCCGACCGACGCCGGCGTGTACCTGCTCAAGGATCGCGCGGGCAAGGTCCAGTACGTCGGCAAGGCCAAGTCGCTGCGGGCGCGGGTGCGATCGTACTTTCGCGAGGGCGGCGACGGCCGCTTTCAGCTGCGGTTCCTGATGCGGCGGGTGCGCGACTTCGACACAATCGTCACCGCCAACGAGAAGGAAGCGCTGATTCTCGAGAACAACCTGATCAAGCAGTACAAGCCCAAGTACAACATCCGGCTGAAGGACGACAAATCGTACCTGAGCGCGAAGATCACCAATCACGCGTGGCCGCGAATCACCGTCACGCGCAAGATCGTGAAGGACGGCGGGCGCTACTTCGGGCCCTTCGGATCGGCAGACGGGCTGCGCGAGACAATCGACGTCATCCGCAAGGTCTTTCCGCTGCGCACCTGCACCGACGCGGTGTTTCGCAATCGCGCGCGCCCGTGCCTGGAATATCAGATCAAGCGATGCCTCGGGCCGTGCTGCCTGCCGGTGGACCGCGAGGAATACGGACGCCATCTGCACGCCGCGCAGATGCTGCTGGAGGGGAAGAATCACGAGCTGGTGCGCGAGATGCGCGATCAGATGAAGGATCACGCGGCGCGCCTGGAGTTCGAGCAAGCGGCGCGCATCCGCGACCGCGTCAAGGCAATCGAAAAGACCGTCGAGCGGCAGACCGTGCTGCACCATTGGGGCGTCGATCAGGACGTGTTCGGAATCTACCGCGAGGGCGGCTTTATCGAGGCGATCGTGCTGATCGTTCGCACCGGCAAGCTGACCAGCACGCAGAGCTGGAGCTTCCAGGACCTGGAATTTCCCGTCCACGACATTTTGTCCGATCTACTGACGCAGTACTATTCGGGAGCGCGCAACATTCCCGACGAAGTGATCGTGCCGGTCGAGCTGGAAGACGCCGAGGTGCGCGCAGAGCTGCTCTCAGAGCGGCGCGGAAAGAAGTGCGAGATTCTCACACCGCAGCGCGGCGACAAACTACGGCTGCTCGAGATGGCGATGGACAACGCGCGCCAGAGCTTCGCATCGCGGCGCGACAACGAAAAGACCCGCGAGCAGATGCTTGAGGATCTGCGGGTCAAATTGAATTTGCGCAATTCGCCCAAGCGCATGGAGTGCTACGACATCTCGAATCTGCAGGGCTCTATGGTGGTCGGGTCGCAGGTCACGTTCGACGAGGGCGAGCCTCAGAAAAATCTCTACCGTCGCTACCGGATTCGCACGTTCGTCGGACAGGACGATTTCGCCAGCATGTACGAGGTGCTCAAGCGCCGGCTCGAGCGGGCGGTGCGCGAAAGGGAGTACCCCGACCTGTGGGTGATCGACGGC
>DASQHV010000479.1:0-4938 GCA_035631915.1 Candidatus Acidiferrales bacterium
ACGTCGTGGTTCAGAAAGCGCTCAGTCTCGAAGATGTTGCCCTGGATCGGCACGGTCTCGCGATGCTCGCGCAGATGAAACGTCGGATTCACGACGTCGTGATGCCCGCACCACGCGCCGGTCAGAATCGTCGAGTGGCTCGGCCAGGTGATGCTCGGGAAATTGACGATCGACCCGTGCGAGAGCATCGCGCCGCGCTCGACGAGTCCGGCGAGATTCGGAATCGCGCCGCGATTGGCGTCCAGCTGATGCCGCAGTTCGGAGTGCGACAGTCCGTCGAGGATGATCATATAAACGCGCGCGGGCCGTGCGGCGCCGTCGTCGACGATCTCGTCGAGCACGCGCCCGTCCTGGCGCTTCAGAAAAACCTGGGCCGGCGATCCCGAGGCGTCGCGCCCCGCAATTTTCGGAAAGCGCATCAGGTGCGCGATTGTCGGTGCGATATCGACGTGGCGCGCGTTCAACTCGAAGGTGCCCGCACGGACTCCGGGGCCGCTGAACACCAGCGGCGCGCGGCATTGCACGACGTCCAGTGCGCCGTGCTGCCCGGGCTGAATGCCGTAGGCGTAGCACTTGGGACTGATCACCAGGTCGGGCGCGCGCGGGCTGTCGAACAATTGCGCGATTCGCTCGTAAGCGTAGGGATGGCTCAGGACGTGAGGCTCGAAGAACGCGCGGTTGGGGTCGTCGTCGGGGTTGCCGCTCTGGCGCGCGGCCGCGAGCTCGCCGGCGATGGTCGAAACGATGAACGGATCCTGATTCGCGACCGGATTTTCGCCGCGCTGCTCGACGACCTCGAACGACAGCGCGCCGCCCTCGCCCGCGAAACGCTTGAAGCGAATCATGCCGCGCCGCGACCAGACCTCGTACGCATCGGCGCGCCACGTCATCACCAGGTCGACCTGGTCGGCCGCCGGCGTCTCGGCCAGCAACGCGAGGATGGTGCGGTCGCCGGATTCGTACTGATGCTCGTCGAGTCCCTGTCCGCCGTGGCGCTCGGGGCCGAGTTCGCGAGTCATGTCTATGCAGCGCTCCTTGTCAATAATTCACGGGTCCGATGAGATTGCGCGTGCGCACGCTTTCCCGCAATAGTTGAACACTTAACCGCGAGGGGCAATCTGCAATATGGCGCTCAACGAAGACTCGGCGTTCGAATCACGCATCGGCAAAGGCACCAAGGCGTCGGGCAAGCTGAATTTTCGCGGACCGGTGAGAATCGAGGGCGAAGCGGAAGGCGAGATCACCGGCGATGAAGTCGTAATCGCGACCGGCGCCGTGGTGAGCGCGCGGATTTCCGCGAGCAAGGTTACCATCGCGGGCGCATTCAGCGGCGAAGTCACGGCGCGCGAGCGCGTCGAGCTGATGGCGACGGCGCGCGCGCAGTGCAATATCAGCACTCCGAGCCTGGTGCTGAACGAAGGCGCGCAGTTCGACGGCGACTGCAAGATGCCGACGAAAAAGATCGCGGCGTGAGCGGCCGCTCGAGCGTCACTGCGGCGGACTGACCAGCACCCGTTCGACGCCCAGATTGTCGCGAGCACGCAGCACGCGTCCATTCTCGTCGATTTCAATCTCCTCCGAATCGCCCATCCGCTGTTCGTAAATCCAGGCGCGCGAATCGGTCCCGCGCCTCCGGCACGACTGCTTGACTGTCGCCGCCACCAGCGTGTTGGGATCGATCGACACCACCCGCCCGGTCCATCGCGCCTGCCCGCGCTCGCGGAGATGCGCGATTGTCAGTGCGCGGAAGATCACGAGGCCGGCGTCCACTTCGCGATAGCGCCCGAGCTTGGCGGTCAGATTGTTGCGGCTCGCCACGGCGCTGATCGTGCCGCGCATGAAATCTCCGGTTGCGTCGTAAACGGCCGTTCGCACGAACGGCCCGCGCTTGTAACGGACGACGATACGCTTGACCAGCGAGCTGTCGTCGAGTTCGGCCTCGACTTCATAGAGATTGGAGCTGCCGGGCGCGCGCCGGGTGCCGCGAATCACGCCCGCGGTCAGGCTTTCTGTCTCGAGCGCGAGCAGTTCGCCGCCGCGGCGAATCTCGTAGCGCAGCTCGCCGTCGGGAATCAGCATCGCAGCAGCGGGCCGGTTCACGCCCGAAACCTAGCGGCTGCCGACGCGGCGAACAAGTTTGCGGCGCGCGGCGGAGTTGGTCATTGTCGGGATGCGCATGGGGAGTCGTCGATGAACTGGAATGAGCACTATCGGTCCCGCACGATTTCGGCGGATGAAGCCGCGGCGCTGGTAAAGCCCGGGATGCGGGTCCACTTCCCGCTCGCCGGCGGCAGTGTGATGCAGCGCGCGCTGGCTGCACGAGCCAAAGAGCTCGACGGCGCCGTCGACTTGCGGCTCTCCTCGCCGCTGGTCGACCCCGGATGGCTGAGCGGCGCGATGGCCGCACACTTCCGCGTCGAGTTCGAGCTGTTCATCGGCAATCTGGGACGGCCGTCCCACGACCAGCTGAGATCGACCTACCTGCCCAACCTGTTCTCGACCGGCTTCAAGGCGAACGACGAGCGCCCGAACGAGTCCAAGCCAATCGATTTCACGTTCGTCAACGTGACGACGCCCAACGCCAAGGGCTTCGTCAGCTTCGGGCCTCATCAGTGGAACAAGCGGATGTATGCGCGGCGCGCGCGGCACGCGATTGCCGAGGTGGACGCCACGATGACGCGGACGCATGGCGACGTCTACATGCACGTCTCGGAGTTCGAGTACTTCGTCGATGGAACTCCGCCGCCGCCCGACCTCGGCGCAATCGAGCGCGAACTGTCGATGATGGACGCGGAGAAGCGCGACGGCATCCGCGCGATCATCGCGGAAGCCGGGCCCGAGCGAATCTGGCCGATCGTGCAGTATCTGCAACGCACGTCACTCACGGACTTGCGCGTGCTGCTCGGAATCGCGCCGCCGCCCGAGGTCTTCAAGCCGATCGCCGGCTACCTGGGCGAGCTGGTCGAGGACGGCGTGACGATTCAGATTGGAGTCGGCGACCCGAGTTCGCAGATGCCGCGGTTGGGCGCGTTCGATCGCAAGCACGACCTGGGATTGCATACCGAGATGGTGGCGCCGGGGATTGCGCGACTGGTGGACGCGGGAGTGATCAACGGCCGGCGCAAGTCGATCCATCGCGGCAAGGCGGTCGCGATTGCGTGGTCGGGCTCCGATCCCGACGATTTGCGGATTATCGAAGACAACCCCGCGTTCGAGCTTTACGACCCGGAGTATGTGCTCCGCCTCGCGACGATCTCGGCCAACTACCGCCAGACCTCGATCAATAATGCGATCAGCGTCGACCTGACCGGTCAGATCAATTCGGAAACCGTGATCGGCGCGCGCATGATGAACGGCACGGGTGGTCAGCCGGAGACCCATATCGGTGCGTTCCTGTGCCCCGGCGGGCGTGCGATCACCCTGCTGCCATCGACGGCCGTAAGTGGGGCAATCTCGCGAGTCGTGCCGCAGTTCGAAGCGGGCGCGATTGTCACGGTGCCGCGTTATTTTGCCGATACGGTGGTCACAGAGTACGGAATCGCGCGGCTGCTCGGTAAGAACCATCGCGAACGGGCGGCTGAATTAGTCGCGGTCGCCCACCCTGACTATCGAGGAGAATTGCGCGAGGCCGCGATGCGCCTGTTTGGCTGATAATCCTACGGTACCGCTATAGTGCTGATTAGCCTAATCAGGCATAGCGTATCCCGCTTTAGGCTTGACCCACGGACCAAAATAGTCCAATACAGGGGTCTATAGCATAGCTCAACTTTTGTGATAGCTTAATCGCAAGCCTAAGATTGGATAGGCGCACTAAAGAGGGATCGAACCCGGATGGCGTCGTCGACGAAAGTTCTCACCGTGAACGAGCTCGCGGAGTACCTGCGCGTGCATCGCTCGACAATCTACCGCCTGCTCAAGAAAGGCCAGCTGCCGGGCTTCAAGATTGGCAGCGATTGGCGCTTCAACGTCGAGGTTATCGACGAATGGCGACTGCGCCAGGGTCCCGGCGTCCTTTCCGAGGCCGATCAGGAGAACAACTAGCCCGTTTCGGCACCACCCGCCCCGCGCGAGCGGCGCGCGGTCTCTGAACTCATCGACGCGTTCAAGTCAGAATCGTCGGCCGCGAAGGCTCGCGCGACTGCGGCGTCGTTGGCCGGCGCAGGCGCGTGCGATTAGACTGGCCCGATGCCCACCGAAGTTTCCTCCAAGACTTACCTTTTTACAGAGTCGGTTATCCGCGAGATGACCCGGCGGGCGCTCAAGTCCGGCGCGGTGAACCTAGCGCAGGGCTTCCCGGACTTTGCGGCGCCCACGGCAATCAAGGAAGCGGCCAAGCGCGCGATCGACGAAGATTACAACCAGTACGCGATCACGCACGGGTCGCCCAACTTCCGCGCCGCGATTGCGGAGAAGGTGCGCGCGTACAACGGCATCGCGTGCGACCCCGACCGCAATATCACGGTGACCTGCGGCGCGACCGAGGCGATGATCGCGTCGATGCTGGCGGTGATCAACCCGGGCGACGAGGTCGTCATCTTCGAGCCGTTTTACGAGAACTACGGCCCCGACGTGATCATCGCCGGGGCGACGCCGCGCTACGTGGCGCTGCGCGACCCGGATTTTTCGATCGATCGTGCGGAACTGGAAGCGGCGTTCAGCCCGCGGACCAAGGCGATCGTGATCAACACGCCGAATAATCCGAGCCGCAAGGTTTTCACGCGCGCGGAGCTCGAGGCGATCGCGGCTCTATGCCGGCGCTACGACACGCTGGCGATTACGGACGAGATCTACGAGCACATCATCTTCGGCGGCGCGCGCCACGTCTCGATCGCCACGCTGCCGGGGATGGCCGAGCGGACGATCACGATCAGCGGGCTTTCCAAGACCTATTCGGTGACCGGCTGGCGGCTGGCCTATGTGATTGCCTGTGAACGGCTG
>DASQHV010000480.1:0-2681 GCA_035631915.1 Candidatus Acidiferrales bacterium
GGCGGCGAGTTCGCGCGCGAGTACGAGGCGTGCGGAGTGCCGATCAAGGAACGCGGCGGCCGCGCCACCGAAGCCATCCAGGTGATCAAGCGATTGTGGACCGAGCCGCGCGTCGAGCATCGCGGAAAATACTTCAGCTTCGGCGAGGTCAACATGCAGCCCAAGCCCGCGACGCCGGGCGGCCCGCCAATTTGGGTCGGCGGCCGTGCGCAGGGTCCGCTCAAGCGCGCCGCGCGCGTCGGCGACGGATGGATGCCGTACGTCGTCACGCCCAAGCGCGTTGCCGAGGGGCTGGATTTCATCGGGCGCGAGGCCGAGCGCGTCGGCCGGAAGATCGAAAGCTTCGGCACCTGCGTCCACATGTTCTGCACGCTCGGCCCTAGCGTCGAAGCGGCGCACGAAGTAGCGACCGAGCATCTGAGCAAGCGCTATGCGATGGACTTTCGCGAGCCCGCGCGGCGCTACGCGGCGCTCGGGCGTCCTGCCGACGTCGCCGCGAAGATCAGCGAGTTCATCGCAGCCGGCGTGCGCGATATCGGCGTCGACGCCGTGTCCCATCCGTCCGAGCTGGACGCGCAGAAGGAGCAATTCGCGCGCGAAGTGATCCCGCTGCTGAAGCTCTAGCCGCCACGCGGCTGCTTAGCGTCTCCGCGCCCCAACTTCTAACAGGCCGCTGCGCCGCATCGTTTCAATTTCCCTCGACTCCGCATCCGCTCCGCCTCGGGAGCGCCTATAGCGCTGCGCTCGGAAGCGCCCGCTTCGCGTCTTCCCGCCTTAACTTCTAACAGGCCGTTGCGGCCGCATCCTGTTTTCTTCCTGCACCGGGTGCAGGGCTGGGCCCTGCCGGGGGTGCGGGGCGCGAGCCCCGCATCAGATCTGCGATGCTCAAGTTCTCGGCCACGGACGCTCCCAGCGCCCGTCATGCATCCGCGGATACACGCTTTTCCTGAGCGGGCGCTTGAAACCCTCCGCCGGATAGCCCATCGGCACCAACGTGATCAGTTGATACTCCTCGGGCACGCCGAGCATCTTCTTGGTCTCGGCCTCGCGGCTGGTCAGCATCGTGGTCATCGCGGTTGCGACGCCGAGCGCGCGCGCCGCCAGCATCATCAGCTCGATCGCCGGAAATACCGAGCCGTAGGTCGCGCCGAAATTGAACAGGTCGTCGGCGCTGCCGCGCACCACGCGCATCTTCGGGCGATCGAGAAACACTACGACGTGCACCGGCACCACCGCCAGCTGCGCCGCAAACTCGTCGCCGGTCTTGAGCGCCTTGACCGCGCGCGGCGAAAGCGTAGTGCGGCCGCGAATAATCGCGGTCTCCTTGTACGGCTCCCATACTTCCTGGTACAGGCGGCGGATTTCGCGGCGCGCATCGGCGTCGCGCACTACGACGAACTCCCACGGCTGCGCGTTGGAACCGGACGGCGCCATGTTCGCGGTCTCGAGAATTTTCACCAGCGTGGCGTCGGGTATCGGGCGCTCGAGAAAGCGGCGCATCGTGGGCGTGGTGGTGGCGACTTCGAAGAAATCCATGGCTCCTCCGCGCTTCAAACCAGCTCGATCGGATATTCACCGCGCGCGACGACGCGCCCGACAATCGCGGCCTCGCGATGCCCCGAGCCTTGCAGCTCCGCCAGCAGCGCCATCGCGTCGTCGTCGGGCACTGCGATCAGCAGCCCGCCCGAAGTCTGCGGATCGAACGCCAGCGCCGCCATCTCGTCGGCGATTTCGTCCGCCACTCGCACGCTCGGCGCGTAGTACTCGCGATTGCGGGCGCCGCCGCCGGGAATCATCCCCTCGCGGCAGAGTTCCAGCACACCGGGCAGCAGCGGCAGGTCGGACTCCTCGAACACGATCGTAACGCCGCTGCCTTCCGCCATCTTGAGTGCGTGCCCGACCAGCCCGAAGCCGGTTACGTCGGTAGCGGCGTGCACGTCGAACTTCAGCATCGCCGACGCGGCGCGCGCGTTGAGCTGAGTCATCGACTCGACCGCGGCGCGATACGGCTCGTCGGCCAGGCGGTCGCGCTTGAACGCGGTCATCAGGATTCCCGTGCCGAGCGCCTTGCTGAGCACCAGCGCGTCGCCGGCTTTGGCCCCGACGTTGCGAACGATTCGGCGCGGATCGATCACGCCGGTTATCGCCATCCCGAATTTCACTTCGTCGTCGGCGACGGTGTGGCCGCCCACGATCACGACGCCCGCCTCGCGCGCCTTCTCCGCGCCGCCGCGCAAAATCTCCGCCAGCATCTCCGGCGGCAGGCCGCTTTGCGGCCAGCACACGATATTGAGCGCGGTGCGCGGCGCCCCACCCATCGCATAGACGTCGGACAGCGCGTTGGCGGCCGAGATCTGTCCGTAGGTGAAGGGGTCGTCGACCACCGGCGTGAAAAAATCGACCGTGTTCACGATCGCGAGGTCGTCGGAAAGACGGAACACTCCGGCGTCGTCGCCCGTCGAGATTCCGACGAGCAAATCAGGATGGCTCGGCAAATCGAGCCGCGCGAGGACTGCGGAAAGGTCCGCCGGACCGAGCTTACCGGCTCAACCCGCAGCCTTGCACCGCGCAGTCAGGCGCACGAGCTCGCCCCGCGAGGGATTGTTGTCCTTCGACTTGGACATCGCGGCTATTGTCGCTGATCGGCGCGTCGAAGTCATCGCACACGATCGCGGGGCTCG
>DASQHV010000481.1:0-1615 GCA_035631915.1 Candidatus Acidiferrales bacterium
TTTTGCCTCTCCCTGTCAGGGAGAGGCCGACGTGAATCTTAGAACGTCGGGTGAGGGTCCGAAGATCAAAATTCCGGGCTGATGACCCTCACCCGCGCGTCACGGCGTTCGCAGGAAAAGGCGCAAACGCCGCGCCCCGCGGCCTCTCCCTGTCAGGGGGAGGCAGGACGCACGACGCGATCATTCTCAATGACAGGAAGAGGCAAAGAGCTTCGCGCTACTTTGCGCGGTCGCGCAGTTGGCGGGCGGCGCCGGAGAAGAAGTTGCGCGCGATGAACGATCGCTCCGCCGCCGCGATCGCCTCCAGGATCTCCGCGTTGAGCAGCGTCGCCTCCTTGTCCATCTCTTCGGCGTTGGCCGCTAGCTCCGCCAGCGCCAGCGCGCGCTGCAACTCGCCGTCCTGCTGCAGCTCCCGCGCGCGTGTCAGAATTTCCTCGCGGCCGCACAGCGCCATGATGTCGCGGGCGCGATCCTTCCGCGGCGCCGGAAACATCTGCGACGGCTCTCCGCTCCACCATCCCGCGTAACGCCGGATCACGTCGCGCACGACGAACGGGACGCATCCGTAGATCGGCTGCAGGTACGGCTTCGATGCGAGTTCGGGAGGAAGGTTTATTTCCGCCTCGACGATATCGATCGGCCATTCGCCGGCGTTGAGCCGCCGCACCACCTCGTCGTGGATGAATCTCAGCGCACGTGCCGTCTCGACCAGAACTTCCTGGCACTGTTCCTCGCCGCGAATCGCCGGCCCATGTCCGGGCAGTACGTAGCGCGGGCGGCGCTGCGCGATGGCTTCCAGAGCCTCCGCCCACTCAATCGTGTAGCGCTGAACCTTGTTCGGATTGCCGGTGTTCGGCATCGACGAGACGATCAAGTCGCCGACCATCGCCACGCGCCGCGTCGGCATCCATACCCACGTCGCGTCTTCCGTCTCGCCCATCGCGTGATGCAACTCGACGGGCTCTCCGACCAGGTCGAGAAATTGCTCGCCGCGGTAGACCAGGTCCGGGTACGCGAACGATTCGTCGGCGAAGATTCCGTCGACCGCAGGCCCCGCCGCGAACTGCAGGCGATTGATATGCGCCTGCCATCCGCGCGTCAGCCGGTAGCGCTTGAAGCGCGCCGCGACGTCGGCATGCGCCCAGATTTTCGGCCGCGCATGACCACGCGCCAGCGCGTCGTCGATAAACGCATTGGTGCCGAACGCGTGATCGCCATGCCCATGCGTGTAGACCAGGTACGCGAACGGCTCGTCGGTGATCGCGCGAATCGCTTGCACCGCCATCGCGCCCATCTGCCGCGAGCTGGTGTCGGCCGCCAGCATCTCGCCGCGCCCGTATGCGAACGCGACGTTGGCGAAACCGTGGAACATCGCGATGCCCGGCTCGATCACTTCAACCTGGCCCATCAGCGGGTCGCGTCCTGGAAGCGTGTCGCGCTGCGCCGAATTTGATCCAGACGTCATGATTGATCACCTCGCACTACTGCGCCGATGCCCTCGGATGTGCCCGCTTTGCATCTTCGCGCCTAAAGTTCTAACAGGCCGTTTCGGCCGCATCCTATTCCTACGATGGGTGCAGGGGCTGGCCCCTGCCGGGGGTGGGGGGGGGGGGGC
>DASQHV010000482.1:0-4614 GCA_035631915.1 Candidatus Acidiferrales bacterium
CGCCGATAATCGGCCAGCCGAGTTCTTGCGCGCGCGTTGGCGTCGTGAACTCACGCTCGAACCAATCGCGAACACAGGGATGAAATTCGGCGAGCGCAACCGGCATTCAGTTCTTATATCACCGGCGCGCGGTCGGGATGAATCGAAAAAATCAGCCGTCGCGAGGCCTCAGCAACTCCGGCAGGCGCGCCGTGAATTCGCTGCGCGAGAGCGTCAGATCGAAACCGGCGTCGCGCGCCGCCTTGAGTGGCTTCAGATCGATGTGCGAGGCGAATCCGATCACGCGCGCTCCAGGAGCCGCCGCGCGGATCGACTCGAAGGTATCACGCGCCGGAAATTCCGCGTCGGACAAATCCGCAAAGACCACTGCCGGCTTCAGCTCGGCGCATCGCGCGGACACCGCGTCCAGCGACGACGCGTATGCTACCTCCGCGCCAACGGTTGTCGCGACCGCGTCGATCTTCGAGCGGAAGAACAGGTCGCGCACCAGGCCGAGAACAATCTTGCCGCTCATATCATGTCGGCGAGTTTGACCGGACGCGCCGTTCCGTCGCGGAAGCGCGCCGGCGAAAACGGCGTGAGGTCAAGTTGCGGTGTGCGGCCGGCGACCATGTCGGCAATCACCTCGCCGGTGAGCGCTGACAACAGGATGCCGCTGCGGAAATGTCCGCCCGCATAGATCACGTTGGCGACGGTCGGCGAGCGTCCGAGCACCGGCAGCAAGTCGTCGGTCGCCGGGCGCAGTCCCGCCCACGCTTCGCGGAACGGAATCGCCGCGAGCGACGGCACCAGCGTCCGCACCGCGCGCAGGATGCGCTCCATTCCGTCCAGCGTGACGCTCTTGTTGAACCCCGCATCTTCGAAGATCGAGCCGGCCAGCACGCGGCCGTCGCGCCGCGGCACGACAATTCCGTCGCCGGAAAAAATAGAAGGCCCGATGAGTCCGGGGCGCGATTCGAAGCACAGAATCTGCCCGCGGACCGGGTAGAAGTGGATTCGATCCTCCTCGAGCCCGCGAATCTCGCCCGACCAGGCGCCGGCGGCGTTGATCACGACGTCCGCATTTTCGATCGTGCCGTCGGCCAGCCGCACGCCGACCGCGCGGCCGCTTTCGATCGCGATTGAATCGACGCGCGCGCCCTCGCGAAACTCCGCTCCCGCGTTGGCCGCGGCGTTGATATAGGCCTGCGTCAATTTGCGATTCTCGACGCGCCGATTGGTCGGCATGTGGATCGCGAAAATGATCTTCTCGGACAGCATCGGCGCGAGCTTGAACGCCTCGCGCGGAGTCAGCTCCTCCACCTCGCCGCCGGCTTCGCGCTGCCATCGTGCGCGCGACTTCAGATTCGCGCGCGCCTGTTCGTCGAACGCGACGTAGAGCACGCCGTGATTGTCGTATTCGGGATCGACGCCGCTCTCGCGCACCAGCCGCTCGACGACCGCGTCGAACGCACGCTTGCCCGCCAGCGCCAGGTCGAAGAACACCCCAGGCTCATGCGCCTCGGCCTGCGGGCCGATCAATCCGGCCGCCGCCCACGACGCCTCGACGCCGAGGCGCCCGCGCTCCAGCACCGTGACGCTGACGCGGTCCGACGCGAGGCGCCATGCCACCGAGCCGCCGATTATTCCGCCGCCGATTATGAGTGCCTTCATCCTTGAACCTTGCAGCCGCGCCGACACTTCGCGGCCGGCGATTCGCTTCAGCTTACCGGCGCCGGCCAAAACGCGAAACCCCGCGCGCGTCTAGGAAGTTGGTTTTTCCCCCGCCGAAAATCTGACATGGTACCGGCTGTCCGCGCGTTTACCTGCGCGCTTTGGGGAATGACGACAGAATTGGAGACTCGTGCCGACGCGATTGCGTCTCGGGTGCGCAAGTTCGTCTTCGACGCCCCCGACTATCGACATTGTGCGTGGGTCACGATCTTCGCCGTCGCCGCAATCGATTGGATCTGGGCGCGACGCGACGGACTGACTATCGCAGGAGTGCTGCCGCCGGTCGCCGCCATCGCCTTTCTGGCTGCGGTCGGCGCCATCTACGGCACGACTCGCCGCAACATGAAGCTGGCCGACCTCGGTCACTACACGGCGCTATGGTTCGCGCTCGCCGTGGCGGTCAACCTTTATAGCTACATGGTCGCGACGCTGCGGCTTCCGATGCGCGACGCGGATTTCGCGCGGATGGACGCGGCGCTCGGATTCGATTGGGCTGCGTGCATCAAGGCCCTCGAGCCTCATCACGGGTTCCAATACCTGCTTGGATACGCATACAACAGCTTCCCGGTCCAGATTATTTTTTCGATTGCACTCTTCGCCTTCAGCGGACGGCGCGATCGCAACCGTGAGATGCTCTGGATTGGCTTGTTCGGCGCGCTGATTGCGACGTCGGTATCGGGCCTGCTGCCCGCGCTCGGTCCGTATCTCGACGACTCCATTCCATCGTGGTCGGCGGTCCTGCTGGCGATTCGCAACGGCAGTTTGACGATCTTTACGATCGCCGAGATGCAGGGGATCGTATCGTTCCCGTCGTTTCACACCGTGCTGGCGCTGATGCTGATCTATGTTCATCGCCCGCCGTCATGGACGTTCGTGCCGATCGCGATTCTCAACGCGCTGATGCTGACTGCGATTCCGTTCGCAGGGCATCACTATATTGTGGACGTGATCGCCGGCGTCGCGGTGACGGCTTTGTGCATCTGGATCGTTCGCCTGATGGATGATGAATCCACGCGGCGCGAGTGATAAAACCGCAAGCATCCAGACGGGGCGATCGCGGAGGCGAGGTTCATGGGTCGTCTAATCAAGGGTCTCGACACCAAGCTGATCCATTCAGGCGAACCCGAGCCACGGATCGCCGGCGCGGTCGCGATGCCGATCTTCCAGTCCTCGACCTTCGAGTACGCGGGCACGACCAGCTACCACGACCTGCGCTACATCCGGCTCAGCAACACGCCCAATCACATCGTGCTGCATCGCAAGCTGGCGGCGCTCGAGAGTGCCGAGGCGGCGCTGGTCGCGGGCAGCGGGATGGCCGCGATTTCAGCCGCACTGTTCACCCTGCTTGCGGGTGGCGGCCATCTGCTCGCGCAGGTTTGCCTGTATGGCGGCACGCACGATCTGATGAAGAAGGAACTTCCGGACTACGGGATGGCGGTGGATTTCATCGACGGCGACGCGCCCGGCACCTGGCGCGAAGCGCTGCGCCCGAACACCAAGGCAATTTACGTCGAGGCGATGTCAAATCCGCTGCTCGAGGTGGCGGACTTGCAGGCGGCGGTCGATTTCGCTTCCGCCAACGGCCTGGTCTCGATTATCGACAACACCTTCGCGTCGCCGATCAACTTCAGGCCCGCCGAACTTGGCTTCGACATCTCGATCCACAGCGGCACCAAGTATCTCGGCGGCCACGACGACATCGTCGCGGGCGCTGTGATCGGCCGCGCGGAATTGATCAAGGACATGACGCATACGCTGAACCATCTCGGCGGAATCCTGGATCCTCACGCCTGCTTCCTGCTTCATCGCGGGATCAAGACTCTGGGCGTGCGCGTGCGCCATCAGAACGAGAGCGCGCTCAAAATCGCGCGATGGCTCGAACAGCACCCGAGCGTCAGCCGCGTGAACTACCCGGGGCTGGAGAGCCATTCGAATCACTTGCGAGCGTGCGAGCTGTTCGACGGCTTTGGCGGCGTGCTGAGCTTTGAGCTCGAAGGCGGCGTCGAGGCGGCAGATCGCTTTATCGAGCGTGCCACGATTCCGATCAACGCGCCGAGTCTCGGCGGAGTCGAAACGCTGTTCATGCGTCCGGCTGTTACATCGCACGCCGGGATGTCGCCGGACGCGCGGGCACGCGCCGGAATCGGCGACGGACTGATCCGCCTGTCAGTGGGGTTGGAGTCGAGCGACGATCTGATCGAGGACTTCGACGCGGCGCTGCGCTACTGATGGACGGGGCGGTCGGCTGATCACGTATGCGCTGTTCCAGAATGGCAGCGTCGATTCGTCCAAATTGGTGTCATCCCGAGACATTTCGACTGTCAGATCTGCGCACTGCCGAATCGTTCCCGCTTAGGACGAAGGTAGCCCACCGTCGGGACTAGCGCGCACGGGGCATTGTCTTTGCTCTTCTGGTGTGGACGTTCGCGTCGATCAGCCCACCGACCATAGCGCACGGTCGAGGGCGGCGATTGTTGCGCTTCCAATCGCCGATCGAGTTGCGCGGAGTTTCACGGAGGTACCATGTCGGACCGAGTAATTGTTGAAGTGGATGAAGGTCTCAGCGACCTGATTCCCGGATTCCTCGCGCACAAGCGCGACGACGTTGCGCAAATCCTGGAAGCCGTCACCGCGCGCGACTACGAATCGATCGCCCGCATCGCCCATCGGATCAAGGGCGAAGGCGGCAGCTACGGCTTCGACACGATGACCGAACTGGGGAAATCGCTCGAACAGGCGGGCGCGATGCGCGATGAGGGCGCCGTGGCCGCGCTCGCGCGCCAGTTGCTCAGCTACCTCGATCACGTCGAGATCGTGTTTCAACCCTCCAGCGACTAGCCGCGTCCAGGCTTAACGCGGCGGGATACTTGCGCGCGACGCGATCGCGATGGTACCGATCGC
>DASQHV010000483.1:0-3930 GCA_035631915.1 Candidatus Acidiferrales bacterium
CCGCCGTTTTCGATCCGCGCCAGCCGAATCGTCGCGCGATCGGTGGTGTTGTTCAGGTAGTAAACCTCGATTCCGGTGGTGTCGATATTCGGGCTCGAGTTGAGGTGAATCGAGACGAACAAGTCGGCGCCGGCGCGATTCGCGATCCGCGTGCGCTCCGGGAGACTGATGAAGGCGTCCGAGTCGCGCGTCATCGCGGCCTGGATACCGCGGGCTTCCAGAGCTGCCCTGAGGCGTGAGGCGATCTGCAGCGCCAGGTCTTTCTCGCTGATGCCCGAGGTCGATTGCGTGCCGGGGTCGTAGCCGCCGTGGCCAGGATCGATCATCACGAGCGGATGTCCCGCGGCGTGCTCAGACGATGCAATCACCGGTTCCAGATCGGCGTCCGCGGGTTTCGGCCGCACGATCGCTGGACCGCTGAAACGGTATTCAGGAGCCGGCCGCCCTGATGATGCGAGTGATTCGGACGAATCTGCGGCGTTGGGTCGCGCGCGGGAAATTTCGGTGCGATTTGGGCGCGGCGGGGGTTCGTGCTCGATAATCGGCGCGGCGATATTGGGATCGGAGCCCAACGTCGCGACCCGCACGACGATCTCGTGCTTGAGCCGCACCGCGGCGTAGTCGGCCTTACCAACTACTTCGATAACGATTCGCGAGTTTGCGCCGCCGCCTTCGTCGATCAGGCGGACGCTCGCTACAGGAGCGGATTCGCGGCCGAACAGCGGACGCGGCGGAAGCGAGATATGCGTGCGCGGGAGCGCAATCCAGAGCTGATCGCCGTGCGCGCTCAGATCGAGGCGCGGCGGCTTGCCGTCGAACTTGAAATGCAATTCAAGCGCGGGGCCGCGGCGCACGATGTCGGCGGAATTCAAAACCGGCGCGCGATAGTCAGCGCGAACCGGTGATGCGATCGCGGCCGTCAACGACAAGGCCGCAGCAACTGTGCCCGCTGCCATCCATGTCCGCATCACCGGTCCAACCTCAGCCGACTGCCTCCGCCATCGAGCTCAAGAATACCGGTCGGATCGCGCGCAAGAAACGGCCCAGTGTGCGCTACTTGTTGTGCTTCAAGCGGGATGCGAGGCGCGCCAGCGCGCTCAGCGCTTCGACCGGCGTCATCCGGTCAACGTCGAGCGCCAGCAGTTCGTCGACGACGCGGCTTTCCTTCGGCGTGAAAAGACCCATCTGCGGAGCGGGCTTGTTCGCGCGACGCTCATGCGCGATGCGCGGCATCCCGGCCTCGTCGAGTTCTCCCTGTTCGAGGTTGGCGAGAATTTCGCGCGCCCGCGAGATGATCGAATCGGGCAGGCCGGCCAGGCGCGCAACTTCGATCCCATAACTGCGCGACGCGGGCTGCTCGATCACGCGGCGCAGAAATATCACCTCGCTGCCCCATTCGCGCACCGCCATGCTGAGGTTCTTGACCCGCGGCCGCTCGCGCGCGAGGTCGGTCAGTTCGTGAAAGTGAGTCGCGAACAAAACCTTCGCGCGCGTCTGATCGTGCAGGTACTCGGCGACTGCCCACGCGATCGCCAGCCCGTCGAAGGTGCTGGTGCCGCGGCCGACTTCGTCGAGCAGCAACAGCGAGCGCTCGGAAAGTCCCTGCAGCAGGCGCGCTGTCTCGCTCATTTCGACCATGAAGGTGGATTCGCCGCGGCGCAGCTCGTCGCGCGCGCCGATCCGCGTCAGCACCTTGTCGACCAGGCCTATGGTCGCCTCGGCGGCGGGGACGAAACTCCCGATTTGCGCCATGATCGCGATCAGCGCGACCTGGCGGAGATAAGTCGATTTGCCCGCCATGTTGGGGCCGGTGATCAGCAACAGTTGGCGCGAATCAGGATCGGCGTCGAGGTCGTTGGGCACGAACTCGCCCGCACGCATCCCGGCCTCGAGCACCGGATGACGTCCGTCGCGAACGCGGATGCGAAGTGCGCCGTCGATGGATGGGCGCACGTAGCCGCGCCGCCTCGCGACCTTTGCCAGCGAGAGCAGCGCGTCGAACTCGCCGACGGCGCGCGCGGTTTCCAGGATCGCTGCGCTCCGCGACTGCAAGTCGCGCAACAGCCGCGTGAAGACCTGCAGCTCGAGCTCCTTCAACCCCGACTCGGCAGTCAGAATCTTGCGCTCCAGTTCCTTCAGCGCCGGTGTCGTGAAGCGCTCCGCGTTGACCATCGTCTGCTTGCGCTCGTAGTCGGCCGGCACGCGCTCGAGGTTTGGCTTGGTGACCTCGATGTAGTAGCCGAAGACGTTGTTGTAGCGGACCTTGAGCGACGGAATCGCCGTGCGCGCGCGCTCGGTCGCTTCGAGTTTCGCGATGACACCGCGGGCGCCGGTGGCCAGGCCGCGCAGTTCATCGATCTCGGGATTGAAGCCGGTTCGAATTACGTTGCCGTCGCGCGCATTCACGGGCGGCTCGTCGGAGAGCGTCGCGGAGATTTGCCGCGCGAGGTCGGGTTGCGGCGCGACGCGATCGCATAGCTCGCGCAGCAACGGGTTCGAGAAGGCTCCCAGAGCCTGTTTCAGCGACTCGACGCCGTCGAGCGCCTGTTGCATCCGAAGACAATCGCGCGGTGACGCGCGCATCGCACCGATTCTTCCCGCAAGCCGTTCGAGGTCACCGATGCGCTTCAAAGCCTCCGCGATCGGACCGCCAAGGTCGGCGTCGAACAGTTCCTCGACCGCGTCGTGCCGCGCGCGAATCGAGTCGAGCGTGAGCAGCGGGTAGACAATCCAGTTGGCGAGCGTGCGCGCGCCGACCGCCGTCATCGACTCGTCCAGAATCGACAGCAGCGAACCCTTGCGCGAGCCGTCGGTGGAAGCCACCAACTCAAGATGTCGCCGCGTGGTTTCGTCGACCAGCATGTACTGCGCGGGTTGATACAGCCGCGGCGGTTCGAGATGGGCCAGGTCGCGGCCGAAAGTTTCCTCGACGTAGAGCAGTGCGATGCCGGCGGCATGCGCGGTTGAATGGTCGAGGTTTGCGGTTGCGTCGCGGAATCGAGCTGTCAGAGCCGCAGCCGCGCGATCCGCGGAAAACGTCTCGGCGTCGAGCGACGTGATCGGGCAGTTCGCACTCTTCAAGGCCTTGGCGACGTCGCCGCTTGCCTCGGCGATCGCAATTTCGCGCGGCGCGATCCGTGCGATCTCTTCAATCAGCGCCGGCGCGTCGCGAATCTGCGTGACCAGGAATTCGCCGGTCGATACGTCCAGCGCCGCCAACGCGAACCCGGCGTCCGAGCGCGCAACCGCGACCAGGTAACTCTTCTCGGCCGCCGTCAGCACCATCTCCTCGCCGACGGTGCCCGGCGTGATCACGCGAACGATCTGACGGGGCATCAGCTTGGGCGTCCGCGCGTCGGGCGCGCCCTGCTCGCAGATGGCGACTTTATGGCCCGCCTTCAGCAGTTTGGCGATATAAGGTTCCGCGGAATGGTAGGGCACGCCGCACAGCGGGACGCCGTCCTTGTTGCGCGAGGTGAGTTGGATGTCGAGCACGCGCGCGCCGACCTCGGCGTCCTCGAAGAACATCTCGTAAAAGTCGCCGAGGCGGAAAAACAGGATCGCGTCGGGCACGCGCTGCTTGACGCTGAGATATTGCGCGATGAGAGGTGTTTGCTTGACTGCCACGCGAGACTTCGCGGAACCGAGAATATCTGGCGCGATCGAAATGGGCAAAGAACGGAGAGAGAAGACGCGGGCTCGCGCCCCGCACCCCCGGCAGGGCCCAGCCCTGCACCCGGGGGAGGAAAAAATAGAAAGATAAGATGCGGCCGCAACGGCCTGTTAGAACTTCGGGCGCGAAGACGCGAAGAGATGGCGATTGCGTGCTTCGCCTCTCGCGGCCCTTCTGAGTGAGCGCGTTGCCGCCGCGTCATTCTGAGCGGAGGCCGCCGGAGTCGAAGAATCCCAGCGCGCGATCATCCGCGCGTT
>DASQHV010000484.1:0-4435 GCA_035631915.1 Candidatus Acidiferrales bacterium
CAAGTAGCCGCGGCCTCTTCGCAACGCAAACACGGAAGCGGTCGGGCAGACCGCTCCCTTTGATTTTGCGCGTGCCCGCTTTTCTGAGACTGCTGTTCCTGCCATTTTAATTCGATGGCAGAGCATTCAAAATTCATCGCACTCACCCCGAAGATCTACGAATACGCCGTCGCACACGGACACAACGGCGACCCACTCCGCGCGGAACTCGCCGCGGAGACCGAGAAACTCGGATGGGTCAGCAGGATGCAGATCGCCGCCGAGCAAGGCACGCTGATGGGCCTGCTGGCAGCTGCGATTGGCGCGCGCTCGGCGGTCGAGGTCGGCACCTTCACCGGTTACAGCTCGCTCTGCGTTGCGCGCGCGCTGCCCGCCGACGGCAAGCTGCTCTGCTGCGACGTGAACGAGGAATGGACCGCCCTCGCGCGCCGCTACTGGGAGCGCGCCGGCGTCGCGGGCAAGATCACGCTCAAACTCGGCCCAGCCGCGGACACGCTGCGGACGCTGACCGCGTCGCACACCTTCGACATCCCCATCATCGACGCCGACAAATCGAACTATCTGATCTACTACGAGGAAATCCTGAAGCACATGCGCCCGAGCGGCCTTATCCTGATCGACAACGTGCTCTGGAGCGGCGCCGTCGTCGACGCTTCCAAAACCGACGCTGACACCGCGGCGTTGCGTGCGATTAACGACTTCATCGCCGCTGACAAGCGCGTCGAAGCGGTGATGCTCGGTATCGCCGACGGCCTGACGATCGTCCGCAAGAGATGATCTGCGGCTTGGCGTCCGGGCGCCTTCCCGGGAGAACGAAATAAATTCGCTAAGCGAAATTCGAACACCGAGACTGATCGGTGTCGCCGCCGGACCCAGCCATTTCGCCGAGATGCGGTCGATTCACGGCGACGCGCGCGCGATGGCGACGCTGTCCGCCGACGGCAGAATCTTTAGCGTCGACGAGACTCGCGTCTTCCTGGACCGCGCGGCCGAGCACTGGCGTCTTCACGGCTTCGGCCTCTGGGTCTTCCACTCCGCTCACGACGGCAACTTCCTCGGCTACGGCGGAATCAAGCACGCGAGCGTCGAGGACCGCGACGAAATCGAACTCGCCTACGCGGTGCAATCCAAATTTTGGGAGATGGGCTACGCGAGCGAAATTTCAGAGGCGGTGCTGCGAGTCGCCTTTGACGATCTCAAGCTCGAACGAATCGTGGCGTTCACCCTGCCGCACAATCTGGCGTCGCGCCGCGTGCTCGAACGATGCGGCTTCACGTTCTTGCGCGACATCGTGCACGCCGGATTGCCACACGTGCTGTATGAATTGAAACGCCGCGCGCACGCCGGCGGTTAGATCACGCTTGCCCCGGCTGATGCGCCGCAGCGAAAGTGCGCGTGCCGACCACCACCTGCGCGCTCACGACGTTGCGGCAGTTGAGCGAATGCCACGCGCTTTCCCGCTCGGCCGGGTACTCGATTCGCGTGTTCTTGCAAATCGCCGCGCGCTCGATCTTGAAGTCGGGCGAGGTCACTTGCAGCTCGAGCTTGCCGTCCGCGCGCGTCACGATCGCGTCGACGTGATCGTAAGCGAGCCGGCTCGGCTCGATCGTCTGCAACGACGGCATCGTCACTTCGATGAGCGGACCATTCTCGTCGCTAACGACCGCGTGTGCATGCGTGACGTCCGCCTCGAGGGAAATTTTGCCAAGCGCGGTCGGATAGCCACGCTCGAACTGTCCGGCCGCCAGCGCCCGCGGATTGTTGGTGATCGACGCGGCGACGAATCCGGCCGGCATCATGCTGAGCCTGCATCCGAGCGCAAGGTACGCGTCGCGAAACGGACCGATCGGCGAATCCGGATGGTCGAAAATCACCAGCCGGCAATAGGAGGGCGACGTGCGATTGAACTCCCCGGGCAGCCGCTCGAGCAGCACGTCCTTGCGGACCTCGAAATAGACGTTGAGCATCGTCGCGCCGTCGCACTTCCACGGCAGCGCGGGATACTCCAGTCGCGTCCCAGGCAGCGCGATTCGATAACTCTCGTGGCGCGCTCTTCCCGCGTCAGGCATCTGCTATCTCTCCGATCTCTCCGCGCGCCATCAGGTGACCATCGGCGGCGATTCCGGCTCGCCCTTCGGCGCGGCGTCGCGCTTGCCGGTCTTCTTGTCGTCCGCAAACGCCGGCATCACGTACTTCGCAAAGCGCTCGAGGCTCGCCAGCACTTTTTTCTGCGGGATAACCTGGTCGAAGTTGATCATCGAGACCACTCGCTCGACGCCGACCTCCTCCCAGTAGCGCAGGTTCTGGATAATCTGCTCCGCCGAACCGACCGGAAACCCTTCGCGCAGTGAGAATATCTCCGCCTGGTTCAGCAGCGCGGTCGCGTTGGCCTGCGCCGTGTACGCATGCGACGGCGAGATTCCGCCGAGTCCGACCAGGTGCGCCGCGGTGTTGAAAAAGTTAAATGCCGCCATGCCGCCGACGTTGCGCGCTTCTTCTTCGTTCTCGCCGCAATACATCCAGCTCGCTGCATTGACCTGGTTGTTGACGAACTTGCCGACCGGATCGCAGTGCTTGATGATTCGCCGATAATCCGAGACCAGGCGCTTGTAGTCGGCCGGCGTGCCGAGCGTCACCCCGAGCATCCCGATCCCGCGCTCAGCGGCCTGCACCGCCGTCTCCGGCGACGACACCGCCACCCACATCGGCGGATGCGGGTCCTGGATCGGCTTCGGCAGCACGTTGCGCGGCGGCATCTTGAAGTACTTGCCGTTCCACTCGAATTCCTCTTCGGTCCACATCTTGGGAATCGCGCGGATCACTTCATCCCACATCTCTTTGGTGCAATCGGGATCGATTCCGAAACCGCCGACCTCGGCCCACGTCGCCGAGCGGCCGGTGCCGAACTCAAGCCGCCCGTTCGAGATCAAGTCCAGCGCGGCGGCGCGCTCCGCGATACGCACCGGATGATTCATCGGTGGCAGGCAAACTGCGATTCCCTGCCCGATGCGAATTCGCTTGGTGCGCGCGGCGGCCGCGGCCAGGAACACCTCCGGCGCCGACGAATGCGAATACTCTTCCAGAAAATGGTGCTCGACTTCCCAGACCTGGTCGAAGCCGAGCTCGTCCGCGAGCTCAATTTGCTCCAGCGCCTGCTGATACGCGCGCAGTTCCGATTGCCGCGTCCACGGCTTCTGCACCGAGTGTTCGTAAAAGATTCCGAATTTCATATTCGCGCTCCCGTTCTCAGTTCAGTTTCACCAGGCTTGGGCAGTAGCCGAGTCCGACTGTTCCCTTGCCGCAGTAGGCGCCGGCCGACGGCCCCAATTCCGTGACCGTCAGATTGCGGCATCGAAGCCGCTTCTTCGCCGACGCCGCCAGCTCTGCCGCACCGCCGGGATTGTCGGCGTGCGTCACGATCACCGTCGCGTCGGCGCCACCCAGTTCAGCCGCCGCGCGGTCGAGCATCTTTGCAATATTCTCGCCCTGCGTTTTCGCCTTGTCGACCACCGCGACGCGGCCCCACACGCGAATCAGCGGCAGCATCCCGCGCAAGCTTCCAACTTCCATCTCGTAGATCGAAATCCGGCCGTCGCGCTCAAGGTATTCGCTGGTGGGCGGCGCATAGTAGGTGTCGATTTGCGGCGTAGCTTCCTCGATTGCCGCGACGACCTCCGAGAGCGCCGCGCCCTTCGCCGCCATCCCGGCCGCTTCGATGCATACCGCCCCGAGCCCGGTCAGCGCGCGGCCCGTGTTCAGCACGTCGACCGCGATTTGATTGTCGCGTTTCGCGACCACCGCCGCCGAATAGGCCGCCGTGTACGTCGAACACGATTCGAACGGGTTGATGAGGCACAGCACGTTGGCGCCGCGCTGATGCGCCTTGCGGTAGGCACTCAGAAAATCCGCAGGCATCGCGGCTGCAATCGTCGGCAGTCGCGGCTCGCTCTTGAGGCGCCGGTAGAACTCCGGCCGCTGCAGCGCGTCGTCGCGGAAGAACTCGGTCGAGAACGCCACCTGCAGCGGCGCGATCTCGATTCCCAGCTTTCCGGCCTCCGCCGCCGGAAGATCGACGCTGCTGTCGCTGACGATTGACAATACCTGGCTCAACTCGCTATCACCCGCTCCCTACCGATCGTTCGGACGGTCCGTACCGGTCGTTCAATAGTAAGCGAATAACCCGACCCGCGCCTCCGGTCAAGGCGGCATTGGACGCGCGCGACCGTCACGCTACACTTTCACTTCGATTCAGTGATTCAATCCGATTGGACCGTCGATGGACGAACGATACGACGCAAAGAAAATCGAGGCCGCGTGGCAGGCTGAATGGGATCGCACGAATCTCTACCTCACGCGCGAGGATCCGGGCCGCCCGAAGTACTACATCCTTGAGATGTTTCCGTATCCGTCGGGCGCGGGACTCAGCGTCGGCCAT
>DASQHV010000485.1:0-2311 GCA_035631915.1 Candidatus Acidiferrales bacterium
GTTCATCGCGAGGAGATCTTCGAGCGCATCAAGCGCGAAGAGGCCGGCGAGGCGCCGGACAGTGACGATACCAATGACTCTGGCCCGGCCACGATGGTCGGTGCACTCGGAAGGCCCTAAGGACATCGGGGCGCACGGACCGGCGCTCCCTCCACTGCCGATTTTTTGACCGCGCTTCCCACGGCCCAGTATCATCGCCGCGACCCGGCGCGCCGGAGCCCGGAGAGATGGCCGAGTGGTCGAAGGCGCACCCCTGCTAAGGGTGTATGGGCCAAAAGCCCATCGAGGGTTCGAATCCCTCTCTCTCCGCCATTACTTCTCTTTGTAGAACAATCGCTTACACCACCAGGGGGGTGTGCTACTGCCATTCTACTGCCAAATTCTGGGGCCTCAGGGGGACTGAGCGAGGCCTCCGGAGCCGGTTTTGCGTTCACCACGATGGGCAGGCTGACGGGCACTCGCTCGGGTGTTCCGGCCATCGCTTTTCGGATCGCTTCGACGTCGGATTCCTGCGCGCCTTCGGTCCACGCCGCGTAGGTGTCGAGCATCGTCTGCACGCTGTGGCCGTGCATCTTCGCGACCCACAGCGGATTCTTGCCAACCATCAGGTTCCAGCTCACCGAGGAGTGGCGCGCGTTGTACGCGTCGCGATAGCGCGTCTTCATCTTGCGCAACGTGCTGCGCCAGCGCACCCACGGATACTGAAGGTTGCGGATCGGCTCGCCGGTCTCCTTGAAGAAGAGATCGTCGTGCTGAATCTTGCCGGCCAGCTGAAGGCGAGCACGGAGCGCGAGATGGCGCTTGAGCACCTGCAGCGCCCGCGGGCAGAGCTCAACCAGCCGATCCGTCGAGGTCTTGGTCCGGTCCTTGTCGCGCGCCATGACACGCGCCTTGCTGATGCTGATCTTGGCTTGGGCGACATCGCAGTCACTGACGAGCAGCGCGATCTGCTCGGAAGGCCGCAGGCCCGTGAAGAACCGAAACTCATCGTAGTTGCCCTGCGCTTCGCCCCAGTCTCGATGGATGGCGGCGATCAAGGCCTCGGCCTCCTGGATGCTGAACGGATCGATGACCGGCCGATCCTTCTTGGTGATGCGCAGGCATTTGAGGCCGGTTGCCGGATTGTGCTTCTCGGGCGTATCGCGATAGCCGTAGTCGAAGGCGCAGCGAAGAGTGCTGACGACGTTGTTGTAGGTTTTCTTCGAGCGCGCGTGCGCATCCGCGATCTTCATGAGTTCCGAATAGCGCACTTCCGAGAACAGTCGCGCCCCAAGTCTGGGACGCCAGACGTTGGCGAGAATCTTGCGGTAGCCGTCGGCGGTCGCGAAAGCGAGGTCATGCTTGGCAACGCGGGCATCGACATGCTGTAGGAATTCATCGAAGACATCGTTGCAGGTGCGCGCTGCCGCCACGCTCGCCACGTGCCTCTTGAAGCGGTAGTCGGGAAACTCCTCTGCGAAAGAGAACGTCCCGTGCGCGATCCGCTCTTTGATGCCCTCCAGCTGCAGGCGGGCGCGACGAAGATTCGCTTCCGTCGGCGCGCGCTCGAGCGTCGGTCGATAGCGCACGCCCTCGAATTCAAAATCGAATTGAATTCGACGGTTGCCGAGCGGACTAACGCCGCGGTTCATCGACTTTCGACCCACTTCTGATACCCCATCAAGTCGATCAGGATGTGGCCGTCGGGAGCCCGTCTCCAGAGCTTCCCCTCCGGCCAGTCGCCACGCTCTATTTTGCGCTCCATTGCCTTCACGGAATAGCCGGTAATGGCGTTCGCAACGGGCAACAAAACATAGCGCGCGGGCGCCACAAAGACGGGTTGTTCGGTCTCCTGCGTCACGGTGCGCCCTGTCGATCGCGAGATCCCCGGCACCGGCCAAGTCGCCGGATTTGGTTTCGCCGGTGAATTCGAGCCTTCAGTTCCCGCTTGGATTCAAGCCAGTGGGCGAGATCGTGGCGGTGCCAGCCGATCGCATGTCCGCGAAATCTTTGCGGCTTTGGAAATCGGCCGACAGCTGTCAGCGCGAAGAGCAGCCATCGGTGGCGTCGGGTGAGGCGCGCCACATCATGCGCGCTCAGGAGCAGGTTCAGCGGCGGGAAGGGCTCGTTGACCCGCTTGGAGAGGAGGACCTTCGCCGGAAATCTAGCCGGCGGGACAATCGTCCGTGGAACGGAGTCGGTCGTGCTCATGGGTTTGGATGCTCATGTGCGGTTCCGGTCGTTCAGGGACGAGTTGTCACTCACGGCAAATGATCTACCAAGAAGGCAAGAAAGTCAGCCCGGGTTTTTGGCCAAAACCGGCAAGAACTCC
>DASQHV010000486.1:0-4873 GCA_035631915.1 Candidatus Acidiferrales bacterium
AAGTCGGGATCGGCAAAGCGAGCCGAGTCGGCGATTGCTATCGCCAGCAGGACGACGGCGGGCGCCGAGCGCAGAAGGGAGACGCGCACGGCTATTTGCGCCGCACCGTCACGCCGCGCAACTCGGCAACCACCTGCGGAAACTCCCTGCGATACGCCTCGGCCGCAGCCGGGTGCAGGCTCTGCTGGCCGACGATCAGAACCGCTGCCGAGAGGGCGCCGGTTTCGCGGCGCACGGCGCGATCGCGATGCGGCGGTGGCAGGTAGTATCGCGCAACTTCGACCGCGTACGCGGGAGCGACTCCAATCAGTTCGCCCGGTTTCGATTCCGCGTCCGCGGCGGCGACCGCCTCCTGCCACTGCGCATCATGCGGTTTGCGATCGTACGAGACGATATGACCGGCCGACAACAGAACCGCGAGGGCGAGCGCGCCGATTCGCGCGAAGTCAGTCGGCAACTCGGAAATTCCGAGCGCGGCGAGAATGAAGAACGGCACGAAGCACGTCAGCGCGTAGCGCTCGACGAAGATCGGAGTCAACGTGTACGACGCGAGCATCATGATCAGCGGCGGCGCCCACATCCAGAGCAGCGCGAAGCGGACGGCGTCGCGCGCGCCGATCTGCCATCCGCGGACGACTCCCCAAATCGCGAGCGCCGCGATCACCGGGAACGCAAAGCTGCCGATAGCTTTGTTGAACAGCGCGAACGGCGCGTAAAGCGGCGGCGGCTTGATCCATCTGATGATGCCGCCGGCGGTGCCCGCTGTGGTCGCGCCGAACGAGCTGAACAGTTTCGGCGCGAGCGCTACGCAGCCC
Organism: Candidatus Acidiferrales bacterium; assembly: GCA_035631915.1. GTDB lineage: Bacteria > Desulfobacterota > Binatia > Binatales > Binataceae > Binatus. The sequence continues at coordinate 816 of DASQHV010000486.1, forward strand.
GCTCCCAGAGCTAGCGCAACCGCCAGGGTGCGCCGAGCGGCGGCGTCGGTGAAGCGCCATCCGCGCTGCGCGAACGCGTAAATCAGCCACAGCGCCTCAGTCATCGGGAGGAGCACGGCGGAGAAGTTGGAGCCGACGGTTGCGGCGGTCAGTATCGCGACGGCCACGCAGTTTGGGACGCCGCCGCGTCTGAGCGCCCGCAGGAACATCGCGACCTGCGCGAGCGCCGCCGCGAGCATCACCGCGTACATCCGCGCCTCGCGCGTGTACTTGATCGTGACGATACTCACCGCGAATAGCGCGGCTGCGGTGGCGGCGACGAACGCCACTTCATCGGGAGTGAAGATGCGATCGTCGTCGTCGGCGGACTCGAGCAGTTCGCGAGTGACGAGGCATACCAGCAGGATTGAAACGGTGCCGAGCAGCGCGGATAGAGAGCGCATCGCGGGCAAGCTGTCGCCGAAGAGCATGATCCATCCGTGCAGCATAAGGTCGTGAATCGGCAGTTTGCCGGGATTGAGGCGCGCCTGCCGCGCAACTACTTCCGCGACGGTCGTGGCCGAGGCGGCGCCCCACGACGCGCCTTCGTCGGGCGACATTTCCAATCGTCCCAGATTCGAAAACCTGAGATAGCCGCCGGCGGCGAGCGCGAACCAAAGCAGAATCAAACTGGCCAGACGCCGCGGAGGCGGCGCGAGCGCGCGTGCGTGAGCTTCCGCGCCCGCCTGGGCCGCGCCGCGCCCGTCGGCTCTGGAAGCCTCGATCAGAGACCCTTCCGAAGCTGCGGCGCGGGACGAAAGCCGACCGTGCGCGCGGCCGGAATCGTCATCGGCGAGTTGGTGCGCGGATTGAAGCCCGCGCGTGCGCGCCGACGACGGACCGAAAACGTGCCGAAGCCGGGCACCCAGAAGCGCTTGTCCTTGCGAATCGCGCGCGCGATTTGTTCGAAGGCGAGGTCGAAAGTCGTTGCGACCACCTTCTTGGGCTGGCGCGTGGACCGCGCAATCGCATCAACCAATTCTGCTTTGGTCATCGGCGAGGACCCCCATTGGATTTCTATATCCGATGGGCGCGTCAGGCCAAAGCGCCCGCGCGGGTCGGGATCGCGCCGTTAGGAGGTCGCGGCTGCGGCGGGATCGTCCTCCCGCGGCTCGATTCGACTGCGTGCGATCCAGTCGTCGAGGGTCGCGAGCGCACGCTTCGCCATCGCGGCTCTCTTGTCGCGGCCGCGCGCGTGGGTCGTCAGCGGAGGCATCAGGCCGAAGTTCGCATTCATCGGCTGAAAATCGCGCCGCGCAGGATCGGTGATGTAGGCGACCAGCGAGCCGATCGAGGTCTCGGGCGGCGGCACGCAAAGCTCGCGACGCGTGACGACGTTCGCCGCGTTGATTCCCGCGAGCAGTCCGGCGGCCGCCGACTCGACGTAGCCCTCGACGCCGACCATCTGGCCGGCGAGGAACAAATCGTCGCGCACCTTGAGCTGCATCGTCGCGCGAAGCAGGCGCGGCGAGTCGATGAAGGTGTTGCGATGCAGCGAGCCGAGCCGCACGAATTCCGCGCGCTCGAGTCCCGGAATCATCCGCAGCACGCGGCGCTGCTCGGGGTAGGTCATCTTGGTCTGGAAGCCAACGATGTTGTAGAGCCGGCCGGCGGCGTCGTCCTGGCGGAGTTGCACGACAGCAAAAGGCCGCGCGCCCGAGCGTGGATGCGCGAGGCCGACGGGACGCATCGGGCCGAACGCCAGCGTCATCGGACCGCGCCGAGCCATTTCCTCAATCGGCATGCAGCCCTCGAAGTAGACCGGCTTCTCGAACGGGTGCAGCTCGACTTTTTCCGCCGCGACCACCGCCGCGACGAACGCCTCGTACTCGGCCTGGTTCATCGGGCAGTTGATGTAGTCGTCGCCGCCCTTGCCGTAGCGCGAGGCCTTGAAGGCGACGGCCATGTCGATCGAATCGGCCGCGACGATTGGTGCGATCGCGTCGTAGAAATACAAGTTGCGCGGACCGATCAACTGGTTCAGCGCCTGGCCGAGCGACGGGCTGGTGAGCGGCCCGGTGGCGAGAATCGTGAGTCCGTCGGGAATCGCGGCGGCCTCCGCGCGAACAATTTCGACCAGCGGATGGCGCTCAAGCGCCTGCGTGATGGCGCGCGAGAAGTCGTCGCGATCGACAGCCAAGGCGGAGCCTGCGGGAACACGGGCGCGGTCGGCGGAGGCGATCACGATCGAGCCCAGCCGGCGCATCTCTTCCTTCAGCACGCCGACGGCGGTGTCCATCGAGTCGTTGCGCAGCGAGTTCGAGCAGACCAGCTCCGCGAATCCGTCCGTTCGGTGCGCTTCGGTCATCTTGAGCGGGCGCATCTCGAGCAGCCGCACGCGGACGCCGCGGCGCGCGAGCTGGTACGCCGCCTCGCTGCCCGCGAGTCCCGCGCCAACGACGGTAACTTGAGATTCAGCCATCTGGGATGCCGCGATCGCGCCTCGGCGACGATTTGCGACGTCGAGGCGTAGAGGCGGCGAAATGCGATCGTGACGCGTTTGTCGTGCGCTGTAAACCGTCGCGCAGTTCGAGCGCTAATCTGTGAAGGTTGTCGATCTTGGACCCAGTCGTTCGACTGAGATAGTGAAAGATCGAATTTTCGATCAAACGGAGGGTCCCATGGAATACATGCTGCTCATCTACGATAGCGAAGCCGACAACAAGAAGCGTTCCGACGCCGTGCATCAACAGGTTTTCCAGGAGTACATGACGTTTTCGCAGGACCTGGGTAAGAGCGGGAAGATGAAGGCCGGCGCGCCGCTAAATAACAGCAGCACCGCGACCACCGTCCGCGTGCGCAACGGCAAGACCAACGTCACCGACGGGCCATTTGCGGAGACCAAGGAGCAACTGGGCGGCTACTACCTGGTGGAGGCGAAGGACCTGGACGAGGCGATCTCGATCGCGGCGCGCATTCCGGGCGCGAAATTCGGCTCAGTGGAAGTGCGGCCCGTGATGAAGATGAACATGTAGGACGAGTCGCACGCTTGCGCGTCGACGCTGGCTCCTGGCGCGGCGGCGGCATAGCCTGCCATCGGGCACCCGATGGATGTTTTGGCGGACGGAATCGAGCGGTTCTATCGCGACGAATTCGGACGGATCATCGCGACCCTGATCCGCCTGCTGGGCGACTTCGACCTGGCCGAGGATTCGGCGCAAGACGCGTTCGAGGCGGCGTTGGAGCAATGGCGCCGCGACGGGATGCCCGACAATCCGCGCGCGTGGGTAATCGGCGTCGCGCGGCACAAGGCAATCGACCGCTTGCGGCGCCAAGGCCGTTTCAACGAACGGCGCGAAGATCTGATCCGCATGATCGAGAACGACGGCGCGGACGGTGGAGTCGGCGACAGCGATCCCCGCGCGCCGGGCGATGAGCGCCTGACGCTGATCTTCACCTGCTGCCATCCGGCGCTGGCCGACGAGGCGAAGGTAGCGCTCTCGCTCCGGACGCTGTGCGGACTCAAGACCGAGGAGATTGCGCGCGCGTTCCTGACCGCGCCGGCCACGATGGCGCAACGGCTGGTGCGCGCCAAGCGCAAAATCCGCGCGGCCCGCATCCCCTACGAAGTGCCGTCTGCGGAACTGCTGGTGGAGCGGCTCGACGCCGTCATGGCGGTCATCTACCTGGTGTTCAACGAGGGTTACTCTGCGACCTCCGGCGAGCGGCTGATGCGCACCGATCTCTGCGCGGAGGCGATTCGGCTCGGGCGATTGCTGGTCGAGCTGATGCCCTCGGAGCCGGAGCCGCGCGGGCTGCTGGCGCTGATGCTGCTGCACGACGCGCGCCGCGACACGCGAATCGACGAGCGCGGCGAGCTGGTGCTGCTGGAGGAGCAGGACCGGTCGCGCTGGGACGCGGCGCAGATTGCCACGGGCCTGGCGCATTCCGACGCGGCGATTCGGAGTGCGTGCCCGGGACCGTACACGGTGCAGGCGGCGATCGCGGCGGTGCACTCGCGCGCTGTACACTACAACGACACCGACTGGGCCAGAATCGCCGCCTTGTATTCGCGCTTG
>DASQHV010000487.1:0-6267 GCA_035631915.1 Candidatus Acidiferrales bacterium
CTTGTCTTGATCGAAGTTCCAGACGTGAACTTCCGGTGTCGGCGTCGCGGTCGGAGTCAGCGTCGGTGTCGGTTCGGGCGCCTTCTTCTTCGACTTCGACCACGCGGCCGGACTCGTGGCCGCGATCGCCCATATCACAACCGCTGCAACCACTACGGCGCCACGTAGCCAAGAACTTCCCTTCTTCATCGATCCTCTCTCCGCCCGAACTGGCCCAGGCGTCATTTGGGTGGATTCAACCAGCAGAATCGGCGCGAGTTTCGCGAAAGAGTGCCGTCGCTGTCAAGCAAACGCCGCGGATTGCGCGCGCGAGCGTCACGAAGCTGGCGATTCACGCGCAGAGGCCGGATCGATTTCGAATCGCAGTCAGAATCGCAACCGAAGTCTGAGAGAATCTCAAGGCTGGTGGAGTGCATACCCTATTTTCGCTTTTTCTTCGTGAGTGACTAATAGAGTTAATACTCACTTTCACTCTACTGGACTAACCGAATAGCTTGACTGAGGTGGTACAGAGTGGGATGTTGTGGACCTCTGGGGAGGAGCGGGGTGTTCAACGGTCGGTTCGACCATTCGATCGACGAGAAGGGGCGGGTGAGTATCCCGGCGCGCTTCCGCGAGGTCCTGCAGCGCGAAGGTCACGAGCGCGTTTACGTCACCAACTTTATTTTCAACCGCGAACCCTGCCTCGATCTTTATCCGCCCGACGAGTGGGAGAAGCTCAACACGCGGCTGAGCGAAAGGGGGGGCTTCGATCCGCGAATGCAGGCGTTCGAAACATTCTATATCGCGGGCGCGCACGACGTGCCGGTCGACAAGCAGGGGCGAATCCTGGTGCCGACCAAGCTGCGCGATCACGCAAAGCTCGGGCGCGAGGTTACGTTCTCGGCGCGGCGCGATCACTTTCAACTCTGGGACCGGAAACTGCTCGCGAAAGTTTTGAAGGCGACTGAAGAGCAGATGATGGATCCGGAATTTTTCGGCAAGTTGGGTCTCTGACGAGCGATGAGTCTCGCGGCGATAAACGGCGGCGACGCGGCGGACCGGTGGCATGTGCCGGTGATGGTGGAGGAGGTGTGCGGGCTGCTGTCCGCACACGGTCCGCTCGCGTTCGTCGACGTGACGGTCGGCACCGGCGGGCATGCCGCGGCGATCATGCGCGCGACTCATGCACGAATGCTCGGCCTCGATCGCGACGCCGCGGCGCTCGAGCTGGCGCGCGAGCGGCTCGGGGAATTCGGCGATCGCGTGGTCCTGCGGCACGCGGACTTTGGTGAAGTAGCGGATGCGATGCGCGCTTCCGGCTTCGCCGGCGCCGACGCGATACTGGCTGATCTCGGCATGAGCAGCTTTGCCCTCGACGATCCCGCACGTGGCTTCTCGCTGCGGCTCGACGGACCGCTCGACATGCGGATGGACACCAGCCAGGCGGTCCGCGCGTACGACCTCGTGAATGAAGAGAACGAAGAAGAGCTCGCGCGCATCATCTACACCTACGGCGAAGAACGGGCCTCACGGAGAATCGCGAGGCTCATCGCCGAGGCGCGCCGCCGCCGCCCAATCGAGACCACCGGCGAGTTGCGTGCCATCGTCGAGCGCGCCCTGGGAGCGCATCGCCGCGGCGGAATCCATCCTGCGACCCGCACCTTCCAGGCGTTGCGCATTGCGGTGAATCACGAGCTCGAAAGTCTCGCCGCTCTGCTGCGCGACGGTCCAACGCTGCTCAAGCCGCGCGGGCGGATGCTGGTGATCGCCTATCACTCGCTCGAAGATCGACCGGTGAAGGAACGATTTCGCGAACTGGTGCACGCAGGTGGCTACGCCGCGATCGCGCGCAAGGTGATCAAGCCGTCTTCGGCTGAAGCGGCGGGCAACCCGCGTGCCCGCAGCGCGCGAATCCGCTGCATCGAACGGGAGGCGTCATGACCGCGCGCGCCAAGCCAACCCGGCGGCCGTCCAGATTTGTGCCTGCGATGTTGGGCGTGCTGATCGCGATCGTCGGATTCACCACCTTGATGGTGCGGCTCGAAGTGACGCGCGAAGGTTACCGGATTTCCGCGCTGCGCGGTGAGATTTCGAAACTGCAGGATGAAAATCGCAGGCTCCGTCTGACTGCGGCGCAACTCAGTTCGCACGACCGGCTGCGCGCCTTGGCGCCGAAATTTCATCTTACTGCGCCGGGGCGGGGGCAGGTGGTGATGTTGCCATGAACGTATCGTTCAAACAGCGTCGGACGCGGGTGGGGATTCTGACGCTCACACTCGCCAGCTTGTTCGGCTTTGCGGTGTTGCGGCTGGTGGTGCTGATGGCGTTCGACGGCGCGCGGCTGAACTCGCTGGCGCGCAACGAACATATCGGTGCAACCCAATTGGCGGCGGTGCGCGGCCCGATGGTCGATCGCAACGGCGAGCCGCTGGCGCTCTCCGCCGAAACCAGATCGGTGTACGCGCGGCCGAAGCGAGTTCTCGAGTCCTCGACGCCCGCCGAGCGCGCGAAGCTCGCGGCGATTTTGATGATGATGCCGATCGACCTCGAGACCAAGCTTGGAAAGAACGCGCCGTTCGTATGGCTCGAGCGCCGAATCGCGCCCGACAAGGCGCAGGCGGCGGAGTCGCTGAACATCGACGGCGTCGGCACGATCAGCGAATACAAGCGGTTTTACCCGGAGAGCAACCTGGCCGCGTCGGTGGTGGGGTTGGCAGGGATGGACGGCCAGGGGCTCTCCGGGTTGGAGTTGGAATACGATCGGCTGGTGCGCGGCGAGCCGGTCGATCTGCGCTTCTATCATGACGCGCTGGGGCATCCGATTTTCGACAGCCCGCTGGCTCTGAAAGCGCCCGAGCCCGGCGCGCAACTCGAGCTGACGATCGACTCGTCAATTCAGTCGCTGGCCGAGACCGAGCTCGCGGCCGAGGTCGCCGACAGCGGCGCCAAGCGGGGCAGCGCGATCGTGCTCGATCCCTTCACCGGCGAAGTGATCGCAATGGCAAACGTGGGCGTCGATCCCGCAACTGTTCACGATCGTCTGCACAACCCTGCGGTGCAGGACGCGTTCGAGCCCGGCTCGACGATGAAAGGAATTCTCGGCTCGATCGCGCTGGCCGATCACGCGATTACGCTCGACAAGCAGATTTACTGCGAGGATGGCCGCTTCACGATCGACCGGCGCACGATTCACGATCACAGCCGCCACGGCTGGCTCAATCTCGGCGGTATTATCCAGGTGTCGTCGAATATCGGCGCGGCAAAAATTGCGCTGACGCTCGGCTCCGAGCGCTTCCACGACGGCCTGCGCGCATTCGGCATCGGATCGCGCACCGGGATCGACCTGCCCGGCGAAGCGGCCGGCATGCTGAGCAAGGCGACGGGATGGAAGGAGATCGATCTCGCGAATCACGGCTTCGGGCAGGGCGTCGCGGTCACGCCGATACAGCTGGCGGTTGCCTACGCGGCGATTGCCAACGGCGGCAACCTGGTGCGCCCCTACGTGGTCAAGGCCGCGTACGATTCCGACGGGCGCACGATTCTCACGCATACGCCGCAGGTGATGCAGCGAGCGATTGCTCCCGACGTCGCGCATCAGATGAACCTGCTGCTGCGCGAAGTGGTGATGTCGGACGGCGGCACCGCGGCCAAGGCGCGCGTCGACGGGTTCATCGTGGCGGGCAAAACCGGCACGGCGCAGATGGTGAATCCGACTAACGGAACCTACTATCAGAATCGCCATGTTTCTTCGTTCATTGGATTTCTTCCGGCCGACGATCCGCGGCTGCTCATCCTGGTCGTGTTGTACGACGTCGGCCACGAACACTTTGGCGGCCTGGTGGCGGCGCCGGTGTTCAGCGAAATAGCGCAGGGCGCGGTTCGCGATCTGAATATCGCCGCGCCCAATCAGCCGTTCGACGTCGCGAGCATCGCGAACCTGGTTCCGACGTCGAATCCGGGTGCGGGCTCCAATGCCAAAAGCGCGGCCATCCCCGGATCCGGCGTCGACGACTATCTTCCCGTGCTGACGGGCTCGCGCCTAACGCGCGCGACGCCGGATTTCTCGAATCTAAGTCTCCGCCGCGCGATCGAGTTGGCGCGGCGCTCGCGGGTCGGTCTCGACGTTCACGGCAGCGGATACGTCGTCGCTCAGGAACCCGCGGCGGGTGCGGCGCTGAATCACTCGACGGTGAAGTTGACGCTGGCGCCAGTTGTCGCCGACGCTGCGGCCGACGCCGGCGTGGTCCCGGTTTCGTATTTCAATTCCGGGCGCAAGCCCGCCGGTCGAAAGTGAAGCTTGGTGAGCTGCTCAAAGGCCTTGATGTCCGGCGAATCGACGGAGACCTGAACGTGGAAATCGCGGGCCTCAGCTACGATTCGCGCACGGCCGGGCCCGGTCACTTGTACTTCTCGATGGCCCGCGACGCGGCGAGGAATCGGGCCAACATTGACGATGCATTGAACCGTGGGGCGCGTGCGGTGGTGGTGAGTGGTGGTGGGGTTGAAACCGCGCGCCCCGCGGTGACCTTTGTGGAATGCGAGCGGCCGCGCCTGCTGATGGGCGCGGTTGCGTCGCGTTTCTTCAACGCGCCCAGCGAGCGGGTCGATCTGATCGGCGTCACCGGCACCAGCGGCAAGACCACGACCACGTACATTCTCGCGTCGATCCTCGAAGCGGCAGGCATGCCCGCCGGGATTATCGGCACCGTCGGCATCTTCGTTTCCGGCAAGAAAATCTACAGCGGCCTGACGACGCCCGAGTCGATCGACTTCGAATCCGCGCTGGCGCGGATGGAACGCAGCGGTGTCAACCATGCGGCGGCGGAGGTGTCGTCGATTGGAATCCAGGAAGGGCGCGTCGATTCGCTGAACTTCCGCGCGTGCCTGTTTACCAACCTGGGCCGCGACCATCTCGACTATCATTCGACGATCGAAAACTACTTTGCGGCGAAATTGCGCCTGTTCACGGAGATTCTTCCGCAGAGCCGACGCACAGAAACCGTAGCGGTCGTTAATGGCGACGACCCGTACGGCCGTCGCGTGCTCGACGCGGTGAAGGGGCGCAAGGTGAGCTTTGGTTTGGATCGCGCGCTCGACGTTCATCCTGAAAATTTCACGACCGAGTTGAACGGGACTCGCGCGACCGTCTCGGTGCTCGGCAAAAGAATTGAAATCGAATCGCCGCTGGTCGGCGAAATAAATCTGCGTAACATCCTCGGCGCCTCGGCTCTGTCGGCGGCCCTGGGTATCGGACTGGATGCGGTGGTGGACGGTGTGCGGCGATGCCCAGGGGCCCCCGGCAGGCTCGAGGCGGTGGCGGCGAAGCCCGGAGTCGCGGTGCTGGTGGATTACGCGCACAAGCCCGACGCGCTCGAGGCGGTGCTCACGACGCTCCGGCGCCTGACCGCGGGACGGGTCATTTGCGTGTTCGGATGCGGCGGCGATCGCGATCGCGGCAAACGGCCAATCATGGGTGAGATCGCCGGACGGCTCGCCGATCTGCCGATCCTGACGTCGGATAATCCGCGCACCGAGAATCCTCTGGCGATTATCGCGGACGTCGAGCGCGGGCTGGTTGCCGCGGGCCTCGCGCGAATCGACAATCCCGGCGCCTCGGCGCGAGGCGGCTACGTCGTCGAGCCGGACCGCCGCAGCGCGATCGCTGCCGCGCTTCGAATCGCCCGCGACGGCGACGCGGTGCTGATTGCCGGCAAGGGTCACGAGGACTATCAGCTGGTCGGTTCGCGCGTGCTTGCTTTCGACGACCGCGCTGTGGTGCGGGAGATTGCGGCTGGACTGAACGGCGGGCAGACTTGAGAGACCGGCCCGATGCTCTACCTGCTGCTCTACCCCCTGCACAAATATTATTCCGGCTTTAACGCACTCCGTTACGAAACCCTGCGCTCGGTGCTGGCGGGACTGGCGGCGCTTGCGCTGTCGTTGGCTCTGGGACCCGTACTAATCGAACGATTCCGCGCGCTGCACATCGGCCAGACGATTCGCGAAGTGGTGCCCGAAGCGCATCAGAAAAAGGCCGGCACGCCGACGATGGGCGGGCTGCTGGTAGTGGCGTCAACGCTGGCGGCGACGCTGCTGCTCGCGAACATCCTGAATCCTTACGTCTGGATCGCGATCTTCGTCACCGTGACCTTCGGCGCAATCGGTTTCACCGACGACTACTTCAAGCTCACGCGCGGCAAGGGACTCGGCATTAGCGGTCCCGTCAAGCTTTTCTGGTCGTTCACCTGCGCCTTCGTCGCGGCGGCGTGGCTCTTTCTCTATCTC
>DASQHV010000488.1:0-2660 GCA_035631915.1 Candidatus Acidiferrales bacterium
GACGTGAAGACCGTATTCGGGCAGGCGCTGCCCGCCGTCCAGACCGCCGAACAGGATCTCGATCAGACCCTCAGCATCGTGTTCAACCATGCCAACGTCGGGCCGTTCATCGCGCTCCGGTTGATCCAGCATCTGGTGACCAGCAACCCGAGTCCCGCGTACATCCAGCGAATCGCGACGGTGTTCGCGAACAACGGATCGGGTGTGCGCGGCGACCTCTCGGCCGTGGTGCGTGCGATTCTGCTCGATCCCGAGGCGCGCCAGGGTGACGCGGGCAGTCCGAGTGCGACCGGCGGTCACTTGCGTGAGCCGGTGCTGTTCGCGACGGCGATACTGCGTGCCCTGAACGCCACCCTCGGCCCCGGAAATTTCCTCGCGGAATACATCAACGGCTACGGACTGGGCCAGGAGCTTCTCTATCCGCCCAGTGTTTTCAACTATTACTCGCCGTTCTCGAGAATTCCGGGCGGTCAATTGCTCGGCCCCGAGTTCCAGTTGCTGACGCCCTCGACCGCGGTGCTCCGCGCCAACTTCGTTATCGGCGCGCTGGTCTCGGCGTTGGGTCCCGACGTGAAGGTCGACTACTCGCCGTTTGTTTTTCTGGGCGCCAACGAAGATGCGCTCTTGAACGCCGTGGACTCGGCGCTGTTCGGCGGGCAGATGCCGGGTGATGTGCGCAGCGCGGTAAAGACAGCGCTCGACACCACCACCGATCCGACGTTGCGGGCCTTTGACGCTTTTTTTCTCGCCGCTTCATCGGCGCAGTACCAGGTAGAGCAATAAGGCGTGGAGCAATGAAACGTCGCAAACGAAATTCGGGACGCGCGGCCGGAATCGGGCCGGCGATTATCTCGCGGCGCGGCTTCCTTCGGCTCGGATGCACCGCCGTCGCGACGATGGGAATGTCGGCGGCGCTGAATCGCTTCGGGATGATGAGCGCGCTGGCGGGCGCGACCGCCGACTATCGCGCGCTGGTTTGCGTGTTCCTGTTCGGCGGCAACGACAGCAACAACGTGATCGTTCCGACCGACAACACGCGGCTGACTCAGTACCAGCAGGCGCGCGCCGATCTCGCGCTGGCGGCCAACACGCTGCTGCCCATCGGCGACTCTCACGGCAACACTTACGGATTGCATCCCGCGCTGAGCAACATTCAGTCGCTGTACAGTCAGAAGGCCGCGGCGATCGTGCTCAACGTCGGCTCGCTGGTCGGACCACTAACGAAATCCGCATATCAGAACGGCACGTCGCCGGCGCCGTCCAACCTGTTCTCTCATTCAGACCAACAGACCCAGTGGCAAAGCTCGGTGCCGAACGCGACGCTGTCGGTGTCGGGCTGGGGCGGGCGTATCGCCGACACGATCGGCAGCGGCAGTAATTTTCCCGCCGGGATGTCTGTTGCCGGCAACACGCTATTTCTCGCCGGGCTCACCACCACGCCGACGACCGTCGTGCCGAACGCGACGAACTCGCCGCTGGGGCTTTTCGGTGACAACGGTATGCCGGATGGAAACGCGCGCAACGCCGCGATTCAGCAGATGCTGTCCTTCAACACCGGATTCGCGCTGGTGCAGGCTGCCAACGGCATCATGTCCGACGGGCTGTCGGTGGACTCTCTGCTCAACGGTGCGTTCAAAAGCGCCAGCAAGCTGCAGACGGTTTTTCCTGGTACTGATATCGGCGGGCAACTGCAGCAGATCGCCAAGATAATCCAGGTGCGATCGGCGCTCGGCGTCAACCGCCAGATTTTCTTCTGCTCACTCGGCGGCTTCGACACGCATAGTGCGCAACTCGGCATCCAGGGAAACCTGCTCTCGCAGTTGAGTGCCGCGCTCGGCGCCTTTTACGCGGCGACCCAGGAACTTGGCGTCGATCATCTGGTGACGACGTTTACCGAGTCCGACTTCAATCGCACGTTTCAACCCAACTCGAACGCCGGCTCCGACCACGCGTGGGGCAGCAATCACCTGGTGATTGGCGGCGCCGTCAACGGCGGCGACGTATACGGCACGCTTCCGCAGTACGAACTGAGCGGGCCCGACGATGCCAACAATCGCGGCGTGTGGATCCCCGGCTTCGGCATCGACCAGTACGGCGCCACACTCGCGTCGTGGTTCGGCCTCGATGCGAATCAGCTGAACACCGTGTTCACGAATCTGTCGCAGTTCAACGGGGTGACGAATCTCGGCTTCATGGGCGCGTGATCGCGTCCGATTCCGACGTCAGCTCAAATCGCCCCGCACTTGCGCAAATCGTCCAGCTCTTTGGCGTTGAAGCCCCAGTCGCGCAGCGCCTCTTCGGTGTGCTCGCCCGGACTTGCGGGCGGCCGCTGAATCGCGCTGGGGGTGCGGCTGAAGCGCGGCGCGGGAGCCGGCTGCACGACGCCGTCCTGCTCGACGAAGGTCCCGCGATGGCGGTTGTGCGGATGCTGCGGCGCCTCGATCATGGTCAGCACGGGCGCGAAGCACACCTCGCTGCCCTCCATGATCGCGCACCACTCATCGCGGGTCTTGGCGGCGATCACCGCCGCCAGCTTGGCCTTCAGCGCCGGCCACTCGGCGCGGTTCATCTGCGCCTGGAAGGCAGGATCGGTGATCCCGGTCTTTTCCAAGAGGAGCGCGTAGAACTGCGGCTCGATGGAGCCCAGCGCGATGAAGCGT
>DASQHV010000489.1:0-2545 GCA_035631915.1 Candidatus Acidiferrales bacterium
CTGTTCGGGATCGAGTATCCGATCGTGTCGGCCGGAATGGGCGGGGTCGCGCTGTCAAAGCTGGCGGCGGCGGTCTCGGAAGCGGGCGGCCTCGGCACGATAGCGCTTGCCGGTTTCCCGCCTGAAGCGATCAGTGACGAAATAGGCACGGCGCGCAAACTCACGTCGAAGCCGATGGCAGCGAACCTGCTGATTCCGTTTCTGCGCCCCGGCGTTTTCGAGATGCTCGCGAAGATGCCAATCTCCGCCGTCACACTTTTTTGGGGCGATCCCGCCGCGCAGATTCCCGCCCGCAAGTCGCTCGGCCTCAAGGTGATTTGGCAATGCGGCTCGGCGGCCGAGGCACTCGCGGCCAAACGCGCCGGCGCCGACGCGATAATCGCCCAGGGCTTCGAGGCCGGCGGCCACGTGCGCGGAATCGTCACGACGCTCGCGCTGATTCCGGAGGTTCGCGACGCGATCGGCGACTTGCCGATGATCGCGGCGGGCGGAATCGCCGACGGCCGCGGCCGGGCCGCGGTGCTGGCTCTGGGAGCGGATGGCGCAGTGTTCGGCACGCGATTCGTCGCGTCGGAGGAGTGCAGCGCCCATCCAATCTACAAGAGGCGCTTGCTCACGGCGCACGCGTCGGAAACGGTTCACACCAAGCTATACGACGTCGGGTGGCCCAACGCGGCGCATCGCGTGCTTCGCACCAAGGTGGTCGAAGAATGGGAGAACGCGGGACGTCCCGAGCCGGGCAAGCGACCCGGTGAAGGGCAATCGATCGGCACGATGCGCGGGCGGGGAATCGAGGCACCGCTGGTCAAGTACGCGGTCACCTCGGCGGCCGACTATATCGATGGCGACGTCGAGAGCCTGCCGTTTTACGCGGGCGAGTCGGTGAGCATGGTGCGCGAGATTCTGCCGGCTGGTGAGATCGTCCGCCGCATCGTCGAGCAAGCCCGCAGCGTGATCGCCGGCCGCCTCGCTCCGCTGGCGCGTTGACAAGACAATCTTCTGGACCTGGCCCGCGCTCAGCGACCGGCGGCGACGCGCGGACGCACTTCAGCCTCAATCGCCTTCGCACGTTCTTCAATCGTCTTGCGCAGGTCGTATTTGCTCTGCAGGTTCATCCAGAACTCAGCGCTGGTGCCCAGATAGCGGGCAAGCCTGAGCGCGGTGTCAGCGGTGATCGCTCGCTCGCCCTTCACAATTTCGTAGATCCGCGAGACCGGAACGTGAATATCCATCGCGAGCCGGTTGATGCTGATACCTGCCGGCACCAGGAAATCCTCGCGCAAAATTTCACCCGGGAATATTGGCGATAGCTTTTTTGCAGTTGCCACCTGTACTGAGTCCTCCGCGCGACCTGGTCAGTGATAGTCGACAATTTCGACTTCGTACGCGTCTCCGCTCCGCCATACGAAGCAAATTCGAAACTGATCATTTATCCGGATGCTGTGCTGACCCATTCGCGTGCCCTTCAGAGCTTCGAGGTGATTGCCTCGCGCTGCGGCGAGGTCGCCAAGTACATGAGCGGCGTCCAATGCGTCCAGTTTGCGGCGCGCAACCCGCTCGATATTGCGCATTGCAGGCACGTCTTCCTGCTCGAATAAAGCTTTGGCGTCGGCGTCGCGAAAGCTCTTGATCACTTGCAACCGTAACCTGTGGGACGCTTACTGTCAAGCAGTAAGCGTTCTACAGATATCCGCTCGGGTCGGCCGCGAGCAAACCCTCGGCACGAAGCCAAGCGGCGGGGCGTTGCTTTCGGCGTGCTAATGCATCTGCGATAATCGCATTAGTGCCGCAACAGTTACCAAATGACGCCGTGATCGACGCTCTGGCGCAGGTCAAGTACCCCGGCCATTCGGCGGATATCGTCGCGCTGGGAATCGTCGAGGCCGCTGAACCCACGCCGGACGGCGGCTACGCGATCACGCTGCGGCAGGCGACCGAGCGCGACGACGTGATGCGCGCGCTGGCGACGGGGGTCCATCAGGCGCTGACCCATGGTCTGGGAATCGCCAAGATTGAGCTGCGGGTGCATCGCGTCGAGGCCGAACTCGGCGAAAAAACCGGCCGCGTGCGCCTGGACGGCACCAAGCACATCATCGCGGTCGCCAGCGGCAAGGGCGGCGTCGGCAAATCGACGGTGGCGGCGAACCTCGCGGTGGCGCTGGCGCAATTGGGGCTTAGCGTCGGCCTGCTCGACGCCGACATCTATGGTCCCTCGGTGCCGATGATGTTCAACGTCGGCGATGAGCGGCCGAAGTCGGCCGGCGGGCAAAATTTTTTTCCGATCGAAAAGTATGGCGTGAAGCTGATCTCGATCGGATTTTTCCTGAACGACAAGGCGCCGGTGATTTGGCGCGGTCCGATGGTGATGGGCGCGGTGCGCCAGTTCCTGAAAGACACGCTGTGGGGATCGCAGGATTTTCTGGTCGTCGATTTGCCGCCCGGCACCGGCGATGCGCAACTCACGCTCGCGCAGCAGGTCTCGCTCGACGGCGCGGTAATCGTCACGACGCCGCAGGACGTCGCGCTGCTGGACGCGACCCGCGCG
>DASQHV010000490.1:0-3903 GCA_035631915.1 Candidatus Acidiferrales bacterium
TCGCGGAGCCGCTCGAGCGTTACATCATCGGCGTGATCGGCGGCTGCACGCCGGGCGGGCCGGGCGCGATTCCCGAGGTCTCGCAATACCTGCGTTTCGGGCCGAGTCCGCGCGGCGCGCAGGCGCTGATTTTGTGTGCGAAGGTCAACGCGTTGCTGGCCGGGCGCGTCAGCGTCAGCTACGAGGATATCGACGACGCGATAATTCCCTGCCTGCGTCATCGCCTGCTCCTGAACTTCCAGGCCGAGGCTGAAAACGTGGCGGCTGAATCGATCCTTGAGCAGGTGGTGAAGCGGCTCAAGAAGCCGCGCGCGTAACCGATGTTCGGATTGCCGGACGAGTTCACGCCGGGCTTTCTGGCCCGGCTGGAAAAGCTGCGGATTCGGACGCGTCAGCGCTACGCCGGCCTCGGGCGCGGCGTGCATCTGTCGCCCAAGCGCGGCTCCTCGCTCGAGTTCAACGACTTCCGCCACTATTCGCCGGGCGACGACTTCCGCTACATCGACTGGGGCCTCTACGGGCGCAGCGACAAGCTCTACATCAAGCTGTTCCAGGAAGAGGAAGATCTGCTGACGTACATCTTCGTGGACGCCAGCGCGTCGATGGCTTATCCGGCGCATGATCGCAAGTTCGAGTCGGCGATTCTGACCGCCCTGGCGCTCGCGTACGTGGCGCTGGCCAGCGGCGACCGCGTGATGGTGCGCGTGCTCGGCGGCGCGGGCATGACGTTGAATCCGTCGTTCGTCAACGGGCGTCATCGAATCGTTGAGCTGGCGCGGCGGCTCGGCGGTCTGAGAGCGGCGGGACAGTTCGATTTCGCGACATCGCTCGCGCAGGAGTTGCTCGCCATCCGGCGCGCCGGAAAAGTTTTCGTCGTTTCGGATTTCCTGATGCTGCTGAACTCGGTCACGCGCGGGCTCGGACTCTTCACCGCCGCCTCGATGGATTTGACGGCGGTGCAAATTCTGGGCGGGAGCGAGATCAACGGCCAGGGACTCGAGGGCGACGTCGAAGTGGTCGATTCCGAGTCGGGAGAGCGGCTGCGCGTGTCGATCGGCGAGCGCGAGCGCACGCAATATCGCGAGACCATGACGCGCCTCACGCGCGAGATCAAATCGTACTGCACCAAGCGCGGGATGCACTACGCGCTTTACGTCACCGGCACCGACTTCCAGCAATTTTTCCTGCGCGCGGTGCGCGACCTCGGCCTGGCGCACTAGCGGAGTATCGGATGGGCCTGCTCTATCCAGCCGCGCTCGCATTTTTGGCCCTGGTGCCGGTGTTGATTCTCGCCTACCTGGCCAAGGAGCGGCCATCGCGCGTGACGGTCTCGAGCGTGATGGCGTTTCGTGCGCTGCGCGGATTTCGCCGCGAGCGTTTCGGCGGCCGGCCGCGCCTCGATTGGATGTTCTTCGCCGAGGGGATCATCTTGACGCTTGCAGTTCTCGCGATGGCGGGGCCGTTCATCTGGAAGAAGACGACGCCGCTCGCCGTGGTGATCGACAACTCGGCGGCGATGCAGGCGCTGACTCCGTCGGGCAAGACCCGCTTCGAGGTGGCGCGCGAAAAGCTCGATGCCGAGATGGCGGCCGAGGACGGCGGCGGCGAAATTTCGGTTTACGTCACGGCGCCGCAGCCGCGGCGCGTCGCGCCGCCGTTCGACACGCTGACGGGCGCGCGGCTGGCAATCTCGCACCTGAAGCCGGTCGACGCGCCCAACGACGATACGACGGTGGTCAATTTCCTGGCCGACCTTGCCTCGGAAGCGCGGGTCTCGAAGGTGATTTACGCGGGCGCCAATGCGCTCGCGGCGCCGGTGCCGGCACGGATTCATCCGATCGCGGTTGGCGACGCGGTCGCGAATTCCGCGATCGGATCTTTCGCGCTCAGGCGTGAAGCCCTTGGCGCAGAGGCATTTCATGCGAATCTGACGATCGCGAACTTCAGCCCCGCCACGCGCGAGCTCGAACTTGTCATCAGCGGCGACGGCAAGGAAGTCGCCCACGCAAAGGTATCGCTCGGCGCGCGCGAAACCGGCGCCGTGGAATTTCCCGCGCTCCGTCCCGCACAGATTTACAAGGCGACGCTCGCCCCCGCAGACGCACTCGCGCTAGACAACGTCGCGTATGCGACCGAAGGCTCGATCAAGGCGGTGTCGATTTTGTTCATCAGCCCGACGCCTGCCGACGCGGACGGGCTGAGCTCGATTCCCGGCGTCGCGGTCACGGCGCGCAGACCCGAGGCATACACGCCCGACGATCTCGCCACCGTCGATCTCGCGATCTTCGAATACGCGACGCCCACCACGCTGCCGCCAGTCAATTCGATGCTGGTGATGCCGCCGTCGGGCGACCCAGTGTTCGGGCTCACGGTAACGCCGACCACACAGGTGCTGATTGCGGGATGGCTCAACACCGACACGCTGAACGACTCGGTGAATTTCCGTCTGCTGACTCTGCGAGGCGGAGAATACTTCGGCGCGCATCCGTGGATGAGCGAAGTAGTGAGCGGCGACGGGGGCGCGCTGGTGCTGAAGGGCGAACGCGGCGGACATCGATTCGTCGCCACCGGCTTCAATCCGTTTCCGTACCTGGGACGGCGCAACCTGCCGATGTCCGTGTTGACGCTGAACGCGATCAGTTACCTGGCGGGACTGGGCGCCGCGAGCACGGGCTATCGCACCGGACAACCGTGGCTGGTGCCGGCGGGCGTCGCGAGCGTCGTCACGCCGTCGGGAAGAAAGATCGCGAGCCGCGCGGGCACGCTCTTCACGGAGGTGTCGGAGCAAGGCGTTTACGAATTGGTCGGCGCGAACGGCTCGCGCACGCCGCGGGCGGTGAACCTGGCCAGTCTCACGGAATCGGACCTCTCGAGCGAGCCCGTGCTCAAAGTTGAAGCGTCGAATCCGGCAACCGGCGCAGAGCCGGTGCTGGAGAAGTCGTCGCTCGCCAATCGCGTTCTGCTCGCAATAGTCGCGCTGTTGGCTCTGGAAGCGCTCGTGGTCTATCGACGTCGACGCCGGACGGTCGAGGCATAGCCGCGATGCCGCACGATCTGACACTGGCGCATCCCGAGTTGCTCTACATTCTCGCGGTGCCGGCGGTCGTGCTGGCGTGGGGCCTCTTCAACGCGCGCGAGTGGCGCCGCATCTACGCGCCGCTGATGCGCGCGGCGGTGCTCGCGCTGTTCGTGCTCGCGGCGGCAGGTCCGCAGCAGGTGATGCATTCCGAAGGCGCGGCGCGGCCGGCGCTGGTCGATGCGAGTGCGAGTATTACACCAAAGATGCGCGCGTGGACGGTCGAGCTGCTCACGAAGGAGCTGGGGCTGCGTGCGTCGGACCCGGCGTACATGTTTGCGACGACGGTCGTGCCGGACTCGGTGGGAGCATTGGCCACGGCCGTCGCGGCAGGCAGGGGATGCACCGAGTGCGCGCCCGCCGCGACGAACCTGGAGACTGCGCTCTACCGCCTGGCCGCCGACCCCGACGCGCGCGGCGGCGGCGCGGTGTTGGTGACCGACGGATGGCAGAACCGCGGCGATGCGGAGCGCGCGGTGAGCGCGGTGGTGGGCGCGGAAATCCGTCTCGATATCTTCACGCCGCCCGGCGCGCAGTCGATTCCCAACGTCGTCATGACGGAGTTGTCGCTGCCGCCGGCGCTGGAAAAAGCCGAGCCGTTCGAGCTCGGCGTCACGATCGAGAACCTCAACGACGCGCCGGCATCAGGTACGATCACCGTCGATCGCGACGGCGCGCCGATTGCGCAGCGCCGCGTGACGATCGCGCCCGGCTCTGAGCGCTTCGATTTTCCGGTGCGCACCGAAGCGGCCGGCCTTGCTTCCTACGGCGCGGTCTTCAAGCCCGACAATCCCGCGCAGGACGCCTACTACGAGGACGACTCGCTG
>DASQHV010000491.1:0-1577 GCA_035631915.1 Candidatus Acidiferrales bacterium
TCGAGGCAGCGCTGGATCGGATCGATGTGCTGGCGCGTGCCGAGCAGTTCCTTGGCCAGGCGCATCTCGAGCAAGTCGTTGAACGCGAAGCGATGGTTGCGGCCTTCGGTGTTGACCGGCCGGATCAGATTGCGCCTGACCCAGTAGCGGATGCGCTCCGGGGTGACCGCGAGAATTCTCGCAGCCGTGCGCGTGGAAAATGTTTCGCCGCCGCCGCCCGCCTCTTCCATCTTCAATCCAACCGACCCGAGTATAAGGAGTCAGGGGCGCGCTCTCAACGCGTCGCGCCGTGAATTCTCAACAACTGTGGAGCGTGGGAACTCGCCTACGAGCGGATTTCCTTCAGCGCGCGCACGACGCGAACCACCGCCTCGACGCCGTTCTTCGCGTTCTCGATTCGCGCCACCGCCTGATCGTCTGTCATGCCGGGGCCGGTGATCGCGAGACCAACCGGCTTCTCGAACTCCATCGCAAGCTTCATCCCGGCCTGCGCGATCGCGTGCGCGATCAACTCGTCGTGATTGGTTTCGCCCTTGATCACCGCGCCAATCATCACGACGCCTTCGATTTCCTTGCGCTGCAGCAGAGCCTTCACGACCGGCGCCATATCGTACACGCCCGGAACTTTGATGACGCGCGCGACTTCGACGCCGAGCGACTCGGCGTGACGGCGCGCCCGCTGTTCCATCGGAGCGGTCACTTCGGAATTGAACTCCGCAACTACGAAGGCGATTTTCATCGGGCACCCAAATCGACGGAGACCGCGTCGCGAATCTCGACGCCGTTCTGCTTCAGGTAGGACTTCAGCGCGGGCAGCGGATGCTCGCCGTAGTGCACGATCGACGCCACGATCGCGGCGTCGGCAAGGCCGGTGGTGAACGCGTCACGCAGATGAGACGGCTCGCCCGCGCCGCCCGACGCGATGACCGGTATGGACACCGCCTCGCTGATGCGGCGCGTCAATTCGAGATCGTAGCCGAGCTTGGTGCCGTCGCGATCGATCGAGTTGATGCACAGTTCGCCGGCGCCGAGCCGCTCGCCCTCGAGCGACCATGCCAGCGCGTCGCGGCCGGTGGGCGCGCGGCCGCCGTCGATCACCACTTCGTAGCCGGTCGGAATCTCGGGCCGCACGCCGGTCCGCTTCACCTGCATCGAGAGCACCACGCATTGGCTGCCGAATGCGCGCGCGCCCTCCGCAATGAGCTTCGGGTTGCGCACCGCGCCGGAATCGATCGACACCTTCTCAGCGCCCGCGAGCAGCACCGCGCGCATGTCGTCGAGGGTGCGAAGGCCCCCGCCGACGCTGAACGGGATGAAGATTTCACGCGCGACGGCACGCACGACGTCCAGCATGATGCCGCGGCGCTCATTGGACGCCGTGATGTCGTAAAATACGATCTCGTCCGCGCCCTCCTGGTAGTAGTACCGCGCCATCGCAACCGGATCGCCCACGTCAACATTCTTCAGGAACTGCACGCCCTTGGTCACTTTTCCGTCGCGCACATCGAGGCAGGGAATGATTCGCTTCGCCAGCATCGTCAGAATTTCAACCGGCAAAAGTTGTCGAGCAGCTTGAG
>DASQHV010000492.1:0-16423 GCA_035631915.1 Candidatus Acidiferrales bacterium
TATGCGCCGTACCGCTACTACGCGGTGCGCCGCTGTTGCGCGAAACCGACGAAGTGCAAGTAGTGAAACCTGGCCTCGCGACGAGAGCGCTCTGGGTTTCGCTGCCCGCTTGCGCTGCGATTCTGCTCTTTGCTGGTACCAACGAGCTGACGCAGAACACCGCGCCGATACCTTTTCTATGGGTGCTACCGCTCGCTCTTTATCTGCTGTCTTTCATCATCTGTTTTGACGGCGAGCAATGGTACCAGCGTGGGATCTTTCATTTGCTGTTTGCAGGCGCAATCCTGACCAACCTTCTCATCGTGGTCTACGTCGATCGAATCGCCGCCACTCTCGGACGTGTGATCCTTACACCGATGTCCATGATTTTGCTTCTTGAGATTGGCAACGTATTGCTGCTGGTGTTCGCGGGATGCATGGTCTGCCATGGCGAGCTTGTCCGCCTGAAACCTCATCGCCGCGATCTCACGATCTTTTACCTCATGGTGTCGGCGGGCGGCGCGCTGGGCGGCGTCTTCTCAGTGGTTGTTGCGCCACTGTTGTTTCGCGCCTTCTGGGATTTTCGCTTTGCGGTCTGGATCTGCGTCGTGCTGATGGCGATTTCGCTGATGCGCGACCGCGCGTCGTGGATCTATCGCCGTTCCTCGGCCGTTGGCGTCGCGATCCTGAGCGCGTCGTTGCTGTTCCCGTTGCTGATTAAGGCCGTGGTGTATCCAAAGACCTACACCGGCGTTGCGTTGCTGGTGGTAGCGGCCGTTTCGATGGTGCCGCGCTGGAAGAACGCGCCGCGCTGGCTCGCGCGCCAAGGGACCGTGACTCAGCTCTCGATGGTCACGGTGATAGCACTCCTTGCCGTCATCTACGTGAACATGATCACGCTAGCTATGCAGGGCGCGGTGTTTGTCACGCGCAACTTCTACGGCATCTTTCGCGTCGTCAGTACCGATGCACCAGACCATAGCTGGCATTCGTATCGACTCCTCAACGGGCGCATCACGCACGGCGCGCAGTTCACTTCCTCCACCTTCCCGCGCTTGCGCTACTACCCTACGACCTACTATTGCCTCAACAGCGGAGTAGGACTGGTGATGATGAACCATCCGCGGCGTGCGCAGCCGAACGATTCATCGTTGCGCGTCGGAGTGGTCGGACTTGGGGTGGGTACGGTCGCCGCCTGGGGCAGACCTGGTGATTACTTTCGCTTCTACGAAATCAATCCGGCGGTGATTGGACTTGCCACCGACCCGAACGGATATTTCAGCTTTATCCGCGACTCGAGCGCGCGAGTGGACATCATTTCCGGCGACGCGCGGCTTTCGATGGAACGTGAACTCGCGGGAGGGCAATCGCAGCAGTTCGACGTGCTGGTCGTCGACGCGTTCACGGGGGACGCAGTTCCGACGCATCTGCTGACGCGCGAAGCGATGCTGGTCTACTTGCGCGAGTTGAAGCCCGACGGTGTGCTTGCAGTGCATGTTTCCAATCTCTATCTCGACTTGCGGCCGGTGTTGGCCGAGCACGCGCGGACCCTCCATCTGCAATACGGCTTCGTCCACGTCGATGAAAAGGACTCGGTGGATTGGGCCAGCGATTGGGTGCTGCTTTCGCGCGACAGGAAGATATTCGAGCAGCCGGAAATTTCCGGTCGCCTCCGAGCGAGCGGCAACATCCGCCGCGTGCGCCCCTGGACCGACGACTACAGCAATCTGTTTCAGCTTCTGAACTAGAGTCTGTCGCCTTAGGGACTCTGCGCGCCCGATCTGGTCCAACGACTGGATGCGTGATGGAGTTTGACTTCATCGCACTGATTTGTGATTCGCTGCGAAGTCGACTAGACAGGGGGCAGGCCGCAATCGATCTCGCTCGGAGGATGCACCATGGCGCAGAATCGCGGGCCCGAGCCCAAGTTCAAGGTTACCATCGAAAAGAACCTGGCGATGCGCACGCGCGACGGCATCACGCTTCGTGCCGACGTGTACCGCCCCGACGCGCCCGGAAAGTTCCCGGTGCTTGTGATGCGCACGCCGTACGACAAGAGCCAGCAAATGGCGATGACCGAGCGCGACTACTTTCCTCCGCTGGGCTACGTGCTGGTCGTACAGGACACTCGGGGACGCTTCAGCTCGGAGGGTGAGTTCGCGCCGTTCGTCGACGAAGCGCGCGACGGTTACGACACGATCGAATGGGCGGCGTCGTTGCCATGGTCAAATGGCAAGGTAGGTGCAGTGGGTCAGTCGTATCTGGCGCTAGTGCAATATTACGCGGCCACGCTAGCTCCGCCGCATCTCGTAGCGATGTGTCCCGTGTCGGGTCCGGTCACCTACTACGAAAACTGCATCTATCGGCGCGGCGTGTTCGAGCTGGGATGGGTGCTCGCCTACTTTACGTTCATGGCGCAAAACACGCTCGAGCGGAAAGGTATCTACCGGGAGCATAAGGCACAGCTCGATAGCTATCTGTCACATCCGGAGCTACCGCTCTCGCCGTTCAAGATCGAGGCATACAAGCATCTGCCGATCGCCGAATGGGGTGAACGTCTGAAAGCTGGAGCGCCTCACTTCGCGGAGTATCTACGCAACTGGAGAGACGGGGCCTACTGGACTGCGACTGACGTTCGCCCGCTCGTGCGTAATGTGACTGTGCCGATGATGCATACAGGATCGTGGTACGACGCTTTCCAGTTCGACACGCTCACGATGTACACGCAGATGCGCCGGGACGCTGGCACCGACAAGGCCCGCCGCGGGCAACGGCTCGTCATGGGACCGTGGGCGCATCTGCTGCCCTACTCCGTGCCGACGTCGCGCGGCACCGGCGATATCGACTTTGGCCCGGAAGCTCAGGTCGAATTGCTCGTCGACCAGGAGCGCTTCCTGCGCCGTTGGTTCGACGGCAGCGAAGACGAAATTCTTGACGAACCGCCGGTCAGAATTTTCGTGATGGGAGATAATCGATGGCGCGACGAGCGCGAGTGGCCGCTCGCACGCACTCAGTACACGAAGATGTACCTGCGTGGCCGCGGTCATGCGAACAGTCTTCGCGGCGATGGCGCGCTCAAATTCGAAGCACCCGCGGACGAGCCGGCGGATCAGTACACCTATGATCCCGACAATCCTACACCCACGCGCGGAGGCACGACTCTCGGCCTCGCGCCCGGGGTCTTCGATCAGCGCGACGTCGAAGAGCGCGATGACGTGCTGGTCTATACCGGCGACGTTTTGACGAAGGATCTCGAGGTAACCGGGCCGATCACGATGAAGCTCTATGCGAGTTCATCGGCGCGCGACACTGACTTCACGGCGAAGCTGGTTGATGTCAGGCCTGACGGCTATGCACAAAACATCGCCGAGGGAATCGTTCGAGCACGCTTTCGCGAATCGGCGTCCAAGCCGACCTTGATAACTCCCGACAAGGTTTACGAATACGGAATCGATCTCTGGGCGACGAGCCAAGTCTTCAAAGCGGGACATCGGCTGCGGCTCGAAGTCTCATCCAGCAACTTTCCGCGCTACGATCGCAATCAAAACACCGGCAATGATTTGTTCGTCGATCGCGAGCTCAAGACCGCGCGCCAGACGGTTCACCATTCGGGTGCCTACGCATCGCACATTGTTCTGCCCGTGATCCCACGATGAGCGGCTGGAGGATCCTATGAGTGAAATAACTGGAGCGGAGCTTCTCCTCAAATGTCTGGTCGCCGAGGGAGTGAAGTTCATGTTTGGACTTCCGTGCCCTGAGGTCGATCCGCTATTGGCCAAGCTGGACGACTACGGCGTGCGCTTTGTTCCGATCCGTCACGAGGCCGCCGCCGTTCACATGGCGGAAGGGTTGTACAAAACCACCGGCCAGGTCGCGGTGGTGCTCGGCAATCCCGGACCCGGCTCCGCCAATCTGTTGCCCGGCGTGATCACTGCGCGGCACGAAGGCGTTCCCGTCGTCGTCTTTACCGCGCAGCATCGCATGGCCAACGTCTATCCCTCGCCGCCGTCGACCTTCCAGGGTCAGGATCAACTCGAAGTCTTCAAGACGGTGTCGAAGTGGAGTGGGCCAATTCTGGCATGGGAGCGAATTCCCGAGGTGACGCGGATTGCGTTTCGCGAGATGTGGAACGGACGGCCCGGCCCGGTGCATCTCGAAGTGCCTGCGCCCGTGATGTACGCGACCGGCGACGACGCCAAGGTGCGGCTGCTGCCGCCGGAGAATTATCGCGCGTCGGGCCCGTATGCTTCCGCGGCTCAGCTCGAGGCCGCCGCCAAAATGCTCGCGAACGCGAAGCGCCCGCTGGTGCTCGCGGGATCGGGCGTCGATCGCGGCAACGCCAACGACGCGATCCTGAAAATCGTCGAGCTGCTCAATTGCCCGATGCTCGGCACGATGGCCGGCCGATCGGCGCTGCCGCTCGACCACGCGAACTTTCTCTACACCTACAGCCCCGCCGCTGACATGGCGCGGCGCGAGGCCGACGTGATTCTCGTCGCGGGCTCCCGCGTCGGCAACCTCGACATCCCCTACGACAAGTACTGGGGCGACCCCTCGCACGCCAAGCTCATCCAGATCGATATCGATCCGCGCAACATGGGCGTGACTCGGCCGCTCGCGCTAGGAATTGTCGCCGACGTAAAGGACGCGCTAGAGGGACTTCATCGCGTGCTCGCGGCTGCGCACCCGCCGTCGCGAAGCGGCGAAGATCTCAAGCGCTACCAGGAAGCGAGCCGTGCATGGCGCGAGAAGTGTTTCGCCAAAACCGCGGCATGGCGCGGACCTGGAATCCATCCTGCACACGCGATGCAAACGATCGGCAAAGTTTTTGGCGCCGACAGCATCTACGTCACCGACGGCGGCAACACGTCACTGTGGTCACATTGGTTCCTGCCCGCGACGCGGCCGCGCTCGTATCTGAACATCCTGGAGTTGGGGATGCTCG
The DNA here is from genome assembly GCA_035631915.1 of Candidatus Acidiferrales bacterium. Classification (GTDB taxonomy): domain Bacteria; phylum Desulfobacterota; class Binatia; order Binatales; family Binataceae; genus Binatus. The sequence goes on from DASQHV010000492.1 coordinate 4,925, forward strand.
GCACCGGGATTCCCTCCGCCATCGGCGCAAAGCTCGGCAACCCGTCGCGTGAAGTCGTGTGCGTGACCGGCGACGGCGCCGCGGGCTTTAACTTCATGGAGATGCAATCGGCGGCGCGCGAGGGCCTCAAGGTCAGGACGATCGTATTTGCCGAGGGTTCGTGGTCGATGGAAGAGCCCAACGAGCAACGGCTCTACGGCAAGACCTTCGGCACTTCGATGGGCACCATTCGATGGGACAAAGTGGGCGATGGGCTAGGATGCTCATCGTTCTACGTCGAGCAGATGGAAGACCTGGAAGCCGCGCTGCGCGGTGCGCGCGAGGCCAGCGGTCCCGCAGTGGTGTGCATCCGGAGCGATCGCGCGGCCAATCTCGCGATCCCCGGCGAACTGGGACTGCGCTTCGGCGAGGTTTACCAGGGCCCGATGGGCCAGTAAGTTACGTCGGCAACTCTGGAGAATTGGAGAAGCAAGATGGCAAAGACTTTTGGCGCGGAGTCGACGGCCGATGAAGTCCTCGAAGGCGTCGATCTGTCAGGCAAGCGCGTACTCGTCACCGGCGTCTCGGCCGGCCTGGGAGTGGAGACCGCCCGCTCGCTCGTCAAGCACGGCGCAACCGTCGTTGGCACGGCGCGCGATCTCGGGAAGGCGCGGCGCGCACTCACGGAAGCGTTCCAGCAAAAGTCGGGCGACCCGCCCGTGGAGCTGGTCGAAGCGGACCTTGCGTCGCTCGCTAGTGTGCGCAAGGCGGCAAGCGAATTGCTGGCGCGCGGCAAGTCCTTTGACGTGATCATCGCGAACGCCGGCGTGATGGCATGCCCGCAAGGCAAGACGCAGGACGGCTTCGAAACGCAGTTCGGCACCAATCACCTGGGGCACTTCGTGTTCGTCAATCGGCTCGTGCCGTTGCTGAAGTCCGGAGGTCGAGTAGTTTCGCTCTCTTCAGCCGGTCATCAACTGAGCGATGTCGATCTTGAGGATCCGAATTTCGAGCGGACTCCGTATCAGCCGTTCACAGCCTACGGCCGCTCGAAGACCGCAAATATCCTGTACGCGGTGGCGCTCGACAGCAGGCTCAAGGGACGCGGCGTGCGCGCGACCGCGCTGCATCCCGGCGGAATCATGACCGAGCTCGGCCGCCATCTCACGCCGGAACTTATCGCGCAGATGCAAGCGCGAATCGCCGCCAGCACCGGCGGTCAGCCGCAGGCGTTCCGCTTCAAGACGGTGCCTCAAGGCTCGGCGACTTCGGTATGGAGCGGGTTTGTCGCGTCGGCGGATGCGGTCGGCGGGCGCTACTGCGAGGACTGTCACGTCTGCGAGGTGAATGACAACGCGACGTCGCGCGTCGGCGTGCGCTCGTATGCACTCAACCTCGCCCATGCGAACGACCTGTGGCGCAAGAGCGAGGAGATGGTCGGCGAGCGCTTCTCCTGGTAGTTCGAGCCGCGCGCGATCAGAAGTCTCGGAGGCGAACCGATGCGGCTGCAGGACAAAGTTGCGCTAATCACCGGCGCCGCCAGCGGTATCGGCCGCGCGACGGCGCTCCTCTTTGCGCGCGAAGGCGCTTGCCTCGTCCTGAACGATCTCGACGCGAGCGGTCTGGAAGCGTTGATTCCCGAACTGGCAAGTAAGGGCGCTCGCACAGTTGTCGGAAGCGCCGCGGACGAGAACGTCGCGCGACGTCTCGCTGAGCAGTCGATCTCAGCATTCGGTCGCATCGACATCCTGGTGAACAACGCTGGAATTCATTTCGTCAAAGACATCACCGAGATGACCGTCGGCGAGTGGGACCGCCTGATGGACGTCAACCTGAAGAGCATGTTCCTGTGCTGCAAGCACGTCATTCCGCAGATGCTGAAACAGAAGAAGGGATCGATCGTCAACCTGGCGTCCATTTCGTCGTTCATCGGACAGGAGATGGACGGCGCCAGCACCGTCGCCTACAACGTCACCAAGGCCGGCGCGCTGCAACTCACGAAGTCGCTCGCATCGCGGTACGCGCCCGACGGGATCCGGGTCAACTGCGTGTGTCCCGGCAACGTCGAGACGAATATTCTGAAGCGCTCAACGCCGGCCGAAGTCGCCGAGTTCTGGCGCCAGGCATCGCGCGCGGAGCCCATAGGTCGCAACGCTCAGCCCGCGGAGATCGCCAACGCGATCCTTTTCCTCGCTTCCGACGAATCGTCGTTTGTGACTGGCGCTCCACTCATCGTCGACGGCGGATATCTGGCGCGTTAGGAACCTCGCTGCGCACAGTCATCTGCGAGTTCGCGGGTTTGCTCTCCAAAGTTGCACGCCTAAGCCTTGCGGCTCCGCCGTGCGATCTTTTGCTCTTTCCCGAAAGCGCCCGGAATCGCGGCGCCCGACCACGCTTCAGAACAAATTCCAAAAGCCCGAGCAAATGTGATCTGTGGCAAACATCGTTTCGACCGTAGGCACCGGCGGCGCTAACGATTGGAATTCATCGGTGCCCGAATCGTAAGGCAGCCAGGTCGGCGCTCCGCCGAAATTCGGATCGCCGGTGGCGGCGAACTGCGTCCAGTAGCCGATCATCGTGTCAGAGAGCATCTGCTGTCCCGGCGTGAAGGGGTTGAAGCCGGCAAATCTCTCGTCGAAATCGAAAAGATATTGGAGCTCGGCAGCGTGATACGCACCCAACGGGAAAGTCGCCAAAAAAACCGGGTCGAAAAGGTCCGGCGCATTCTCGTCGTTGAACTCGTACGCGAACGTCGGCACGAACTGCGACAACAAGCGCACCGAGTTCCGTTCGGGACAGGCAAAGATGCCGTCGGTACCGGAGGCGCCCAGCGCGACGCCACCGCTCGGGAAACTGGCGAATGGATAAAGAAAATCAACGAACGGGGTAAACGGGCCCCACATATTCGCGACCGCAGTCAAATAGTCGGCCAGCGTCACAATCGGGTTTCCGGCAAAGTCGTACTGATTTGCGACGAAGATGCGCCATTCGTCGTGATTGCCGCCGGATATGATCGGCACCTGATTGAATTGACCGTTGAAGAAGGCACTGGTGGGCGTTTGAGTTAGGATGGTGCCGTCGATGAATGGATACGCAGTGCCCGGATCCTGCGAGGTCACCGTGGATGCCGGCAGCGCTCTCAAACACGCCGCGGTCTGGCCGGGGCAGCCGAGGTTAGACGCGATCGTCGTGCCCGACGGCACTCCCGCCGTACCGATCGTCTCGGCCTGCGCAACTGAAACGATGAAATCCCAGTAGTCCTGAAACTCCACGTACGCGCCGCTTTCCGCGATCGCACGCTCAAACATGCCCGCCGCCGTGGGCGACGCGAGATTCGCGTACACGCTCTGTCCGCCGGCCGACTCGCCGAAGATCGTTATCCGGTTGGGATCGCCGCCGAACGCCGCGATGTTGTCGTTTACCCACTTGAGCGCGAGCTGCTGGTCCATCAGTCCGTAGTTGCCGTTGAGATGCCCTTCCGCGTCGATTGCCGGATGCGCAAAAAATCCCAGCAGACCGAGCCGGTAGTTGATCGTGACGACAATCACGTTGCCCGCCAGCACCATCGGCGACGGGTCGTAGAGAAACGAACTGCCGCTGACCAATCCACCGCCGTGGATCCACACCATCACCGGTAACGGATTTTTCTTGTCCTGGTTCTTTTTGATATTCGGAGTGAACACGTTGAGCGTCAGGCAGTCTTCGCTGCCGCCGCCCGACGGTTGGGTGCAAGCGTTTCCAAACTGGTTCGCTTGAAAAACCCCATGCCACTTGCCGTGCGGCGCCGGCGGGGTCCATCGGAGGTCGCCAACCGGAGGAACTGCGTACGGGATGCCGAGGTAACCTTGGACTCCAAAGATGCTGATTCCCTTGAGCGGACCGTTGTCGGTCACAATCGCCGGTGCGGCGTAGGCTCGAGCACCGAAGAGCGCGCCACACAAAGCGACCGCCACGGCAATCGCGATGAATCGGCCAACCAGTCGTGAGTGTTCGTTGTCGTCGAGACGCGCAAACATAAGATGCCCCCTCGCTGATTGCGTGCTGGTGCAGCGTCGAATTTCGACGAAAGGTCGTCGGCTTCAGGAGACGCTGCGCGGTTGGATTTTGAACGTTGAGATTGCGACTCCCCCCTACTCATTCGCGAGAGTGGAACTGCACAAGCTCCAACCCCGCGTCTTCGACCAGCAGGTAGTGCCACGCCGCGCGCAGATCAAGCGGTGATCCCATATCCGCGCCAACGGAAAAGCTCAGTCTTTTGTTGGGCTTCCGGATATTACGGTTCCAAATTGACCGAAGAGCGTGCAGTTCCGGATTCGCTGAACGCAATCGCGGGAAGCCCGAACTACCAACGATCAAAACGAAACATGGAATAGCGCGACGGACTCCCTTTACGAGCTCACTTCGATCGTCCGTTTCGAGGGCGGTGGCGTTCGGCGCCCAGGACCACGCCGGGCAGACTCTACTTCGGACACACTCCGGGCGGATTCGCCGGGGCGCTGATGGCGGGCGGCGGATTGGTGCAAAAAGATGTTCGGTACGAGTTCGCCGCGTTCACAAAAAACTGCGTCGTGGATTGCGCCTCGGCGGGAGGCAGGCACGCGACGCCGACTTCGATTTGTCCAGTTACCCAAGCGTCGAACAACCAGTACTGAATTCCGTACGGCGAAAGGTTCGCTAACGCGAAGCTTGGATCGCAAATGGGGACGCCGTCTCCTTTTTGATCTGGACACGGCGGCTTGGGTGCACAGTTAGTGTGCGCGTAAGCACTGCCTTGCGCATGCCGTGTCTCGTGTGCCCAGCCTGCGAGCCTGTTTGCAAAAGCGAGCCACGGATACTTCTGGTCGTTCGCGGCGTCGTCAGAATTCTCCGGCAAGAGAATGATGAACGATCGGCTTTGATAGACGTTGCAACAAGCTATATTCGATGCGTCGTCACGTATATCCAGACCACCGATGTATTGAGTCATCCATTTGTACAGACTCACGCTTCCGGTCCATGGATAAGGACGCGCGCATCCTGCAGCGTTCTGATCATCCATGTAGTAGATCGTGCGCAGCGTCTGAGCGAAGGCGTATTCAGAATCTTGCAGCAGCGTCGGCGCAGGCGGAGCCGACGTCTGGATGTAGCTGCAAACCGCATTCACATCGTTCTGAACCACTTGCGCGCTGATTGGAGCACCGTCAAATCTGATCGGGAAGTCCAGCGCGATTTTCGCGTAAGCTGGATCCGCGGTAGGGCAGACTTGGAGAAAGCTGGCGATGTTCTTGATACTCTGCGGGCAGGCGGGAGGAGCTGTATAGCTCGGCTCAGGCGTTGCATAGCACCCTGCTTGATGTAGTGTCCGTCCGATCTGATGTGCGGAAGTATAGTCTTGAGCCTTGATTGCCTCCTGATAGGATTGGGTGAGTTTTTGGCAGGTCTCAACTCCCGGTATGGGCCGCAAGGCCGCGGCATAAACACCTGCGGGACTGGAGAGCGCGAGCACACCCAGCGTCGATAGCACCTTCTTAAGTGCCCTCTTGTCCGGTCGTCCCGGCGTCTTAGTCGCTGCTCTCATTGTTGTTGTGACGGACACGAGTCCATCGTCGCGTTCAGTTTTCCAGCCTAACCCCGTGTCCATGGATAGCAAAACGGGCAACGGGCGTGTCGCCTCAAGAAAATGCCGTAACGCCCTTCCCGATTGGTCGAATCCACAGTCGACAACCGACACCCGAAAGCGATGCTTCGCCCGCAGCGCTCCAGCCTTGCCGACGACCACAGAGGTGCGGTACATCGGATTAGGAAAGCTGAGGCGAACAGGCAGCCTTCACTAATCTGGAGGGACTCCCAATGGACATGCGAGTGATTTCCGCAGACTCCCACATGATGGAGCCGGCCGATCTCTGGACTACGCGCCTCGACGCGAAATTCCGCGACCGGGCGCCCAAAGTGGTAAAGAGCGAGAGCGGCAAGGGCTATCTATTCATCGCACCCGGCGTGCGGCCGTTCCCCGTCGCAGGCGGCTTCGGCATCGGCAAGAGCGGCGAGGAATTGAAGGAGCATCTGAAGAAGGGTTACGAGGCGGCGCGACCGAGCGGCTGGGATCCGGCCGAGCGAATCAAGGATCAGGATATCGACGGCGAGCAGGCCGAGGTGATCTACACGACGCTCGGGATGCCGCTGTTCGGGCTCGACGACGACGAACTGCGCCGCGCCTGCTTCGGCGTGTACAACGATTGGGTCGGCGAGTTCCGATCCTACAGTCCCAAGCGGCTGCATCCGGTCGCGCTGATCTCGCTCGACGACATCTCGCTCGCCGTCGAAGAACTGGGGCGATGCGCGAAGATGGGACTCAAGGGCGCGATGATCTGGGGCGTGCCGCCGAACGACAAGCCGTACTACAGCGAGCTCTACGATCCGTTCTGGGCGGCGGCGCAGGAGATGAAGATGCCGCTGTCGCTGCACGTCATCACGCAGCGCGATCAGAAGGGACGCAGCCGCGACAAGAAGAGCGAGCGCAGCGAGGAGAACAACCAGGTCCTGCTCGGCGGGATGAAGATGCTGCTCGGCACGATGCAGCCGGTTTACCAGGTGCAGCGCACGCTCTCGAGCTTCATCTTCGGCAAGGTGTTCGAGCGCTTCCCCGAGCTGCGCATTGTCTCGGCCGAGAACGACACCGGCTGGATCGCGCACTTCATGTACCGCAGCGATCACATGTACTCGAAGTTCGGCACGATGCGCGAGGATACCAAGCTCAAGCTGAAGCCGTCGGACTACGTGCGGCGCAACATCTGGGCGACGTTCCAGGACGACGCGATCGGTCCGATGACGTACAAATTCTTCGGCGAAGACAATTACATGTGGGCGTCGGATTTCCCGCATACCGATTCGACCTGGCCCAATTCGCTGAAGGTCATCAAGCAGGACTTCGAGGGCGTGCCCGATCCAGTGACCCGGAAAATCGTGTGCGACAACGCGGCGAAGCTTTACAACATCGAGCTGAACTAGCGGGAGATTCAAAATGGCGTACGATCTTCTGCTCAAGAACGGAACCGTGGTCGATGGCAGCGGCGCGCCGCGCTTTCGCGCGGACGTCGCGGTGGCGGGCGATCGGATCGCCGAGATTGGCAAAGTCTCCGCGGGCGCCAAGCGTGTTATCGACGCGTCGGATCTGATCGTCGCGCCGGGCTTCGTCGATCCGCATACTCACTACGACGCGCAGATCTGCTGGGATCCCCTGCTCAGCTGCACTTCGTGGCACGGCATCACTTCGGTCGTGATGGGCAACTGCGGCGTCGGCGTGGCGCCCTGCAAACCGGAGGCGCGCGAGATCGCAGCGTGGGATCTCACCAACGTCGAAGCGATTCCGTACGCGTCGCTGAACAAGGGCATCACGTGGGAATGGGAGACGTTCCCCCAATTCCTCGACGCGGCTCAGAAACGCGGATGCGCCGTGAATCTTGGCTTCCTCGCGCCGCTGACTCCGTTTCGCCACTATGTGATGGGCAAGGAATCGATGGAGCGCGCGGCGACGCCCGAAGAAACCGGACGAATCGCGGCGCTGCTCGGCGAAGCGATGGCGGCGGGCGCGTTCGGCTTTTCCACCACGACGCTCCGGCAGCACATCGGCTTCCACGGCTCACCGCTGGCGTGCCGGCTCGCGCGCCGCGACGAGCTCAAGTCTTACGCCAACGTGCTCAAGCAGGCCGGCAAGGGTTCGATCGAAGTCGCACTGACGAAAAAGATCGCGACCGTGGACGAGGACGAGTACAACCTGCTCGACATGTTGCTGACCGAGAGCGCGCGCCCGGTTACGTGGCTGGCGATGGCATCCACGCCGCGTCATCCGGAGCGTGCGCTCGAAACGCTGGGACGGCTGGAGCCGCTGATCAATCGTGGCGGCATCCCGCAGGTGCTCTGCAAGCCATTCTCCGCGCAGCTCGATCTGCGCAACCCATTCTCATTTGCCGACAACGCGTCGTGGGGCCGGGTCTTCAATCAACCGGTTGAAGCTCAGAAGCAGATCTACGTCGATCAGGAGTTTCGGCGTCAATTCCGCGACAGCTTGAAGCGTCCGCACCTGTTCATGGGCCACTGGCATCGCGTCGAAGTGCTGGAGGCGAAGAGTCCCGCGCTCAAGCAATACGAAGGCAAGACGGTGCAAGAGGTTGCCGAGATGCGCGGCGCCGACGGACTCGACACGTTCCTCGATCTCGCCGTCGAGGACGATCTCAACCTTCAGTACATCATGCAGCAGTATCACGAGGAGGGCATCCAGCAGCTCATCAGCGATCCGCGAACGATGATCGGGCTTAGCGACGGCGGCGCGCACGTCGACATGTTGTGCGACGCGGGCTACACGACCTACCTGCTGGGCAACTGGGTGCGCAAGCGCGAGGCGGTGACGCTTGAGTTCGCAATCAAGCGTATCACGTCGGAGCCGGCGAACTTCTTCGGTATCCGCGAACGCGGACAGTTAAAGAAGGGCTGGAAGGCGGACATCACGGTCTTCGACTACAACACCGTCAACTCGGCGCGGCGCGCGAAAATGGCGTACGACTTGCCCGGCGGCGGACGGCGGCTGGTGATGCCCGCGGAGGGAATCGAGTACACGATCGTCAACGGCCGCATGTCATATGAGCATGGCAAGCAGAGCGGAGCGCTGGCCGGCGAGGTGATGCGCTCGACGGCGGCGTAACATCGCTGGTTGCAACGGGTGACTAGTGCAGGGGCCGAGACTTGCTCTCGGCCCTGCTGTCTCAAGTGCAAGGAGTCACTATGAAAGGAATTTCACATGTCGCAATCGGAGTCAGTGACATGGTGCGCTCGCTTCCGTTCTACCGCGACCTGCTCGGACTCGAGGTGATGCTCGATACCGAAGAGAAGGTCGGCTCCGGCTCGCGCCATGCAGTTTATATGCGATGGGCAAGGGACAGTGGCTTCATCGTGCTCTCGCAGACCTTAGGTCGCGAGGCGTCGGGCAAACCGCTGCGCCTTCATCAGGTCGGGCTTCACCATTTCGCCTTCTGGGTTGACGATCTCGAGAAGCGGGTGGAGAAGCTAAAAGGCGCCGGCGTGAAGATCATTGTGCCGCCGTATGCCGCCGACTCGATCGCTTACGGCGAAAAGTCGGGCGGCAAGGTCCTGACCTGCTTGTTCGAGGATCCCGACGGAACGATCCTGCAATTCGATCAACGCATGCACTGACCGCCCGCCTTGTGAGGTGGAACGATGGCCATCAACCTGGAAGACAAGGTCAAGCAGCTGGAAGCGAAGGTTGCCGAGCTTTACGATCGCGAAGCGCTCCGCGATCTGCGCTATCGCTACCATGAATGTATCAACGAAGCGCAGATGGCCGAAATTCCCGACTTGTTTACCGAGGACGGGGAAATCGATTTCGCGCATCTCGGCAAGGCCAAGGGTCGCGAACAAATCAAGGCGTTTTTCTCTGGCCTCGGCCGCGATCGCTCCGCACCCGACAACCGCCGCGGTCTATATCGCGTGCGGCAGTTCATTCATAACCATGTACTGAGAGTGAACGGCGATCGCGCTACCGGCTACGCCTACCTGGAAGCCAAGCCCGTCTATAACGGCGAGAGCTACGTAGTCGCCGCTCGCTACAACGACGAGTACGTAAAACGCGACGGCCGTTGGCGCTTCAGCAAGATGAGTCTCACTCCATTCTTCATGGTACCGCTGAAAGAAGGATGGGCGGGCGACGACCTATTGAAGATGGGTCACTAGGTAACGGGTGTCTTTGCGAGTGCAAGGGAGTCCTATGAATACAGATGACGGAGTGCTGAGCGGACTTAGGGTGATCGACTGCGCAACCTACGTCGCGGGACCGGCGGCCGCGACTATTCTGTCCGACTTCGGAGCTGACGTAGTTAAAATCGAGCGGCCGCCCGACGGCGATCTGTGGCGCACGTTCTCCTCGGTTCCGGGCTATCCAAGCACTGACTTTCACTACACCTGGTTGCTGACCAGTCGTAACAAGCGAAGCATCGTACTCGACTTGACCAAGCCGGCCGGACGCGACGCGCTCCTGAAGCTGGTCGCCGGCGCTGACGTCTTCGTCACCAACTTCCAACCTTCTCTGCTCGCAAAATTTCAACTGACATGGGACGACCTTAGCCCCGTCAATCCGCGGCTGGTCTATGCGTTGATCACCGGTTACGGCGAGACGGGTGCGGATGCCGATGCGCCGGCGTACGACGGGCTCGCATACTGGGCGCGCTCGGGCCTTATGACAAGCGTTACCGGCGCGGACGGCACTCCGGCCGGCGCGCGTCCCGCGATGGGCGATCATCCGACGGCGGCGACGCTGTTCGGCGCGATCATGCTCGGACTGTATCGGCGCGAACGCACGGGAAAGGGCTCCAAGGTGAGCACCTCGCTGATGGCGGCCGGGGCGTGGGCGAACAGCGTTGATATCCAGGCCAAGCTCTGTGCGGCGCAGTTTCCGGTGCGCAAGCCGGGGGCCCGCCCGATGAATCCACTGATTGCCGCATATCCGAGCAGCGATCAACACGCCATGATCATCGCGCTGCTGGACCCCGAGCGCGAGTTTGCGCGCCTGTGCCAGGCCCTGGACGAACCCGACCTGGCGACCAGTCCGCTCTTCGCAACCCATGAAGCGCGCAAGGAGAACGCCGCCGAGCTGCATGCGATCCTGTTATCGCAATTCGAAACGAAACCGCTGAGTCATTGGCGCGAGAAATTCCGAACCCACGATATCAAGTGGTCACCGCTGCCCACGCTCGACGAAGCGGTGCGCGATCCTCAGATGCGTGATTGCGGTGCGATCATCGACTTCGAGTATCCGCGCCACGGTGTGATTGAAACCGTGAACAGTCCGATCTTCGTCGCCGACAGCGAAAAGCAGAAGCCGCAGACGCCGCCCGACTACGGCGCGCACACACGCGCGATTCTGAAGGAGGCAGGCTATAGTGCGGCCGAGATCGACCGCCTGATTCAGTCGGGCGCAGCCGTCGCCCGCTAGCGACGCCCCAGCTTGACGTACAGCCCAGCCTCGGCGTTGGCGACCGGCGACTCGAGCACTTCGCCGAGCAGCCGCTGAAACGTCGGCGATCCAGCCGCCTGCTCCGCGGCCCACTTCCTGGCGAACGTGCCATCGCGAATCTCCGCGATCGCCTTGCGCATCAGCGCCTCCGCGTCGGCCCCGATGAACTGCGCGCCGTGCGTCAGCTGTCCGAACTGGCTGGTATGAGAATGCAGCTTGAGTTGGTTCCAAATTCCCATCGTGGCCATCGCGCGGCCAATCTCGCCGAGCTCGCCCGACGCGTACAGCTCGAGCATCGCAACCTCGGGACTGACCCCGGCCTCGACCAGCAGTTTGTAGGCGCGCTCGAGCAGAAAGAGCATCGCACCCGCCCAAGTGTGCTCCGAGAAGAGATCGACCATCGTCTCTTCTTCGAAGCTCGACTCGACGACTGCGCCATGCGGCATGAAGGCGCCGATACCGTGGGCGATTGCCAACGTCGTCGCAAGCGCGCGGCCCGAGGCGTCCTGCTTGACGCC
>DASQHV010000493.1:0-5893 GCA_035631915.1 Candidatus Acidiferrales bacterium
GGTCAGCTCCGCGATATCTTCGCGCCGCTCGCGCAGCGCCGGCATCCCGATCGGAATGACGCGCAGGCGGAAGTACAGGTCCTCGCGGAATTTGCGCGCCGCAACCAGCGTCTCCAGGTTCTGATTGGTGGCCGCGATCACCCGCGCCTTAAGCTTCAGCGTCTCGACGCTGCCGACCCGGTTGAACTCACGCTCCTGCAATACGCGCAGCAGCTTCGGTTGTAGTTCGACCGGCAGGTCGCCGATTTCGTCCAGAAAGATCGTGCCGCCATCCGCCATCTCGAACTTGCCCGCACGCCGCTCGCTCGCGCCGGTGAACGATCCGCGCTCATGACCGAACAGCTCGCTCTCGAGCAGGCCTTGTGGAATCGCGGAGCAGTTGACCGCCACGAACGGCGAGCGCCAGCGCGCCGACTTGAAATGAATCGCGCGCGCCACCAGTTCCTTGCCGGTCCCGCTCTCGCCGCTTAGCAGCACCGTCGCGTCGTTGGTGACGACCCGCCCGATCAGCTTGTACACGTCCTGCATCGCCGCGCTGCGCCCGATTATTTCTCCGCCGACCAGCTGGCGGTTGACCTCGTCTTTAAGCCGGTTCAGGTCCGCCGCTTGGGCGGCAACCTCGACGGCGCGCTTTACCGCCGCCGCGACCAGGTCCAGGTTGGCGAACGGCTTGGTCAGGTAGTCGTGCGCGCCGCGCTTCATCGCCTCGACCGCGTTGTTCATCGTGCTGGCCGCCGTGATCACGATGATCATCGTGGCGATGCCCTCGGAGTGTGCCGCCGACAGCACGTCGAGTCCGCCGTTGCCGGGCATGATGATGTCGAGCATCGCGACCTCGAAGTGTCCGCTGCGCAACGCGGCCAGCGCGCTGGGGCTGTCCACCGCTTCCTCGACGCGGTAGCCGTCGGCCTCCAGCCGGTGGCGCAAAACGAGGCGGATCGCGGGGTCGTCGTCCGCGATTAGAACCGAGGCGGCCGAAGCCACGGGATCCTTCACGCGTTCCTCGCGACTCGGTTGTGTGGTGGCGCTCGATCCCATGGAGATGGTGCTCACGGGCTACAATCGTAACAGCAATTTCAATCTTATCGCGAATGCGCGAAGCAGGCCGATCGAGTCATCGCGGATACCCCGCCGGCGGCATCACCGGCAGCGTCGCCTTGAACGTCATACCGTCCTTCGACGCGGCGCCTGCGCGACCCCGCTCGACACCGCCGCGCTGCGCCCACAAGCGTCCGCCGTGGAGCGCGATTATCCGCTGGCACAGTACCAACCCCAGGCCGGTTCCCGCAGGCTTGGTCGTGAAGAACGGGGTGAACAGTTGCGCGAGTTGCTCTTCGGGGATGCCGGGGCCGCTGTCGCTGATCTCGACCCGCAGGAATTGTCGGCGGCGTCCCTCGGCGGACATGCGGAACTCGGTCTCGATCCGCGTGTGCAGGCGAATCGTTCCCGTCGAACCGATCGCCTCCGCCGCATTCTTGATCAGGTTCAGAAACGCACGCTCAAGCGCACCCGCGTCGCCGACGACGTCTGGCAGGCTGGGATCGAAATCCTGAACTACCGCGACACCCTCCGGCGGCTGCGGAAACAGCCCCGCCATCCGCAGCGCCTGATGCAGCACCAGGTGGATGTTCAACGGCTCCTGTGCCAGCCGCTGCGGCGCGCTCACGGCCAGCACCTGCTCGACCAGCGAGGCGATGCGATTGGCCCCGTCGCGGATCACTCCGCAGTATTGCTGGACTCGCGCGTCTCCCGGATGCAGCCCGGCCAGCAACTCGGCGGCGCCCTTGATCCCGGTTAGCGGATTCTTTACCTCGTGCGCCAGGCCGGCCGGCGACAGCCTAAGCGCTAGATCGCCGGTGCTCGCGGCTTCCGCCGCGCCCTTCTCATGCAACAGGTCGTGGAAGAGGATTACCGCCCCGGTTGGCTGCCCCTTCTCGCTCATCAGCGGCGAGACCTCGGCGCGAACCGCCAACTCGCGTGGCCCTATGGCCAGTAGCGTCTCCGGGTCACCCAGGTCCTGACCGCTCGACAGACACGACGCGACCATTCTGCTCAGCCAACCGTTTTGCCGGACCAAGTCGGCGACCGTCTGGGCCGTGATTGGCGACACCCCAAGCATCGTCTCGGCAGCCGGATTGGCGACTTGCGGGTCCATCGCAGGCGACACGACGACCACCGCTTCGGTCAGGCTGTCGATAATGTCACGCCAGAGGTTCAATTTTCGGCTGCTTTTGGACCCAGTTCGACTGAATCCGACGCCAAGCTAACACAACGGAGAAGCTCAACTAAGAAGAAAGCCTCAATCGTGCCGCCGCCGTGCGCGGAAATTTGCCTGATTTCAACAGCATTATTTGAAGCTATGTCCGAGACCGATTAGTTTTTTTAATACATTATCCACCGCCGATGGGTTGATCCCGCTCGTTTCCGTCGTTACCTTTGGCGAAGCTTCTCGGGGGAGAATGAGTAGGACGAACTTTATCTATCGGGCGTTATTTGTGCTGATGGCGGCCTTGATTGCCGCCGGACTCGCATTTAATCGCTCCTTTGCAGCCGACGACGGCGTCGATTCGCCCACCTTCATCGGCAGTTCGTCGCCCAGCCTTATCGGTGGCGACGGCGGCTTCGAGCTCGAAACCCCCGCCGAGGCCGGCGCCAAGCCAATTACCTCGACTTACGTTCTGCCAGACCCCAAGCCCGTCGCCCCGTTCCCGATTCTGCTCAATAAATCAGTTCGCCGATACCTGTCCGACATCCTCAGTTCACCTGACCATCTTCAGGATACCTTCGACCGTAGCCACCCCTACCTGACCGAGATGGTCCGGGTGCTCAGGAGCTATGGCCTGCCCGACGACCTGGTGTACCTGGCTTTCGCCGAGAGCGAGTTCTCCAAGCGCGGCAAGGGCCCGTGGCAATTCAACAGCGACACCGCGCGCCGCTTTGGCCTTCATATCGATCGCTATGTCGATGAACGCCGCGACCCGGTGATGTCCACGAAGGCGGCCGCCGAGTACCTGGCCACCCTGCACGACGCCGCCGACGAAGACTGGCCGATGACACTGGTGGCGTGGAACAACGGTGACCGCGCAATCGAGCGCTACTGGTCGCTGCGCGGACCCAACATAGAGAAGTTCGGCAACCGACTGCCGCGTCGCACGCGCGGGCTGCTGGGTCGTTTCATGGCGGTTGCGTATATCGCGCACCATGCCGATAGCTACGGGATCTCGACGATCAAGCTCGACGAGCCGCCGCCATACGAAAACCTGCGAATCCGCGGCGGCACCGCGCTGAGGAGTGTCGCGCTCGATCACGGCACTACGCTCGAGCGAATCCGCGACCTCAATCCGGCGCTGCTGCGCGACGTCGTGCCGCCGAACGAAAGCACCTACACCATTCGCGTTCCGGTCGCCAACGCAGGCGCGCGCGTCCACTTCTAGCTCGAAGCCCGTCCCACAACCCAGTTCCGGATGCGCGGCCGCGACCATTCAATCGCGCCCGCAACGCGCGTATCCTGCTGTTCTCGATGACTACCGCCGACCAGGCTCTGCAGCTAGTTCTTGATAACGTCGCGCCGCTCGGCGTCGAGCGCATCCCAATCCTCGATGCGCTCGGCCGCGTCCTGGCCGAGGATATCCATTCCTCGCGCGACATTCCCGGCTTCGACAATTCCGCGATGGACGGCTACGCGGTTCGCGCCGCTGACATCGCCCGCGCGTCGGAGGCGAGTCCGGTCAAGCTCAAGGTCGTCGAGACCGTTGGCGCAGGGCAGATGCCTTCGCGCCGGGTCGGCGCGGGCGAAGCCGTGCGCACGATGACGGGTGCGCCAATCGCGGACGGCGCCGACGCGATCATCCAGGTCGAGCGAACGCGCGGCACCGGCGATAACGTCGAGATCCTTGCACCGGCAGAGGCGCGCAGCTTCATCCGCCCGCGCGGCGAGGACTTGCACCACGGCGAGTTGGTTATGACCGCGGGAAAAACGCTGACGCCGTCGGACTTGGGCATGCTCGCGTCGGTGAATCGCGCGATGGTCGAGGTGGTGCGGCGTCCGCGCGTCGCAATCGTTGCGACTGGCGACGAGCTGGTGGACGTTGACCAGCCGCCCGTTGGCGCGCAAGTCGTCAATTCCAGCGCCTACGCGTTGGCCGGCGCGATTCGCGAGGCCGGCGGCGAGTTCGCAATTCTCAAGGTCGCACGCGATACCCGCGACGAGATTCGCGCGCGCCTGGCCGAGGCGATGACCTTCGACGCGATGCTCTCGACGGGCGGCGTCTCGGTCGGCCAGTTCGATCACGTCAAGGGCGCGCTCGACGAACTCGGGATGCGCCAGCTGTTTCACGGCGTCGCGCAGCGCCCGGGGCGTCCGCTGAAATTCGGCACCGTCGGCTACCGGCCGATCTTCGGGCTGCCGGGCAATCCGGTCTCAACGATGGTCTGCTTCTATCTCTACGCGCGGCCCGCGCTGCTCAAGATGGGTGGGCGTCGGCGCGTCGGTCTGCCGCGAGTGCGCGCGCGATGCGGCGTCGATATCAAGGTGGCGAAAGACCTGACCGAGTTCGTGCGCGTCAAGCTGGAGCGCGCGGGTGACGAATTCGTCGCGACCCCGACCGGCAACCAGGGATCCGGAATCCTGAGCTCGCTCTCGCGCGCGGACGGTTTGTTGATCGGGCCTTCAGCCGAGACGCTGCTTAGGGCCGGCTCTCAGGCGACGGTCTTGCTGCTAGGCGACGCGGCCGATACCGACGATCCGTTTTTCGAGGGTCGGTGCCAGAGCCATTGAATCACCAGCGTCGCGACGACGCCGAAAATTGCCGCGCCGATGATCACTGCTGAAACCCTGAAGTCGAGTGTAGCCGCGAACGGCAACAACTTTATCTTGATAGGATCGAGCTGAAAATTCGCGTAGATCACGTAGGCGACCCACAAAACGACTAGCGTGCCTATGATGAATTTCGGGTTCTTGGCAAATGCGGGCATCGCGGGCGATTCTCCTGCGCTACGATGCGAAAAGCTTGGCGGGTGAAGAAGCGATTGTCAACGCAGCGCGGCGCAGCGCAAACTATGCGGGTGCGGGGGGCGATTTCGCTGCTCCCGCAGGATAAGTCGCGATGCGTTTTCGAGTAGGCAACGGCTTCGACTTCCATCCACTGGCCGCGGGCCGCCGCCTGGTGCTCGGCGGCGTCGAGATAGAGCACGACAAGGGCTTGCTCGGCCACTCCGACGCCGACGTCGCCGTGCATGCGCTCGCCAACGCGATCCTCGGTGCGCTCGGCGCCGGCGATCTGGGCAGTCATTTTCCCGACGTCGATCCGCGCTACAAGAACGCCGACTCGATCGCGCTGCTCGCCGACGTGTGGAAACTCGCGCGCGACGGCGGCTGGCGGCTCGGCAACGCCGACCTCACAGTCTTTGCGCAAGCGCCCAAGCTCAAGCGCCATCTTGACGCGATGCGCTCGCGGCTGGCGGCCGCGCTTGGCGCCGATGAGTCGCGGGTCAACGTCAAGGCGTCCAGCCCCGAGGGACTCGGCGCGCTCGGCCGCGGCGACGGCATGGGCGCGGCGGCGATCGTGATGCTCGAAGCCGACTGATGTCAGATGACGACGCTCAACTGGCCGCGTGGTTCGATTCGGTCCGCCGCGAACTCGGCACGGCGTACCTGAAATCCGACAATCCGTGGAAGCAATCGGGATGGAACAGCACGCCCGAGCGATGGCGCGTGGCGCGCGAGGTAATCCTTGCCGCGGTTAACAGGAGCGGGGCATTCCTTGACGTCGGATGCGCCAACGGACTGCTGCTCGAGTCCTTGATTGCGTGGGCCGGCGAGCGCGGGCTCACTCTCGAGCCGCACGGCATCGACCTTGTCCCTCAATTGATCGAACTCGCACGCAGACGCCAT
>DASQHV010000494.1:0-1706 GCA_035631915.1 Candidatus Acidiferrales bacterium
AACTCGCGCTACGATCTTGTCGTAATCGGCTCCGGACCCGGCGGCTACGTGGCCGCAATTCGCGCCGCTCAGTTGAAGATGCGCGTGGCGGTGGTCGAGCGCGATCGCCCCGGCGGCGTGTGCCTCAACTGGGGATGCATCCCGTCGAAGGCGCTGCTCAACTCGGCGGGCGCGATGGACACGATTCGCGGGGCCGCCAAAGAGCACGGCATCGAGACCGGCGAAGTGCGCTTCGATTTCAAGAAAGTGATCGCGCGCTCGCGCGCCGCCGCCGACAAGCTGGCCAAGGGCGTGCGATTCCTGCTCAAGAAAAATAACGTGGACTACTTCGAAGCCGACGCGAGCATCACCGGGCCGCATACGGTCGCGCTCGCGCAGGCGCAGGGAAAGCCCGCGCCCGCCGCGGCGTCGCTCGAGTGCGAGCGGATTCTCGTCGCGGCTGGCTCCGGCGAGCGCCTGTTTCCCGGTATGAAGATCGGCGACGGCGTGGTCACCAGCAAGGAGGCGCTGGTGCTCGACACGATGCCCGCGAGCGTCGCGGTAATCGGCGCCGGAGCGATCGGCCTCGAGTTCGGCTACTTCTACAGCGCGTTCGGCGCCAAGGTCACGATCGTCGAACTGGAAAAGCAGATGCTGCCCGGCATGGACGCGGAAGTCGCGGAGGAACTGCGCCGCGCCTTCGTCAAGCGCGGCGTCGCGGTGATGCTCGGGCATGGCTACAAGTCGATGGCGCGCAAAGGCGACCTGTGGTCGGTCACAGTCGCCGCGGAGGGAGCTGAGAAATCCGTCGAGGCGGAGGTCGTGCTGGTCGCAGTCGGACGCGCGCCGCTGAGCAAGAGCATCGGCCTGGAGAAGCTCGGCGTCGAAGTCGAGCGCGGCGGGTTCATCAAGATCAACGATTCGTTCCAGACCAGCGTGCCGAGCATCTACTCGATCGGCGACGTCGCGCGCCCGCCGCTGCTCGCGCACAAGGCCAGCGCCGAGGGCATCGCGGCGGTGGAGATGATGGCCGGCGTGCGCGAGCCCGGCTTCGACCTGCTGGCGGTCCCGGCGTGCATCTACTGCGAGCCGGAGGTTGCGACCGTCGGGCTTAGCGAGGCGGACGCAAAGGCGCGCGGTATCGAGGTCAAGGTCGGCAAGTTTCCCAATCGCGCGTTGGGCAAGGCGGTCGCGATCGGCGAGCCGGAGGGCTTCGTGAAAATCGTCGCGACCAAACAATACGGCGAAGTGATCGGATGCCAGATTATCGGCCACGGCGCGACCGACCTGATCGCAGAGGTCGTGCTGGGCAAGACGCTCGAGACCACCACCGCTGAAATCGGCAAGTCGGTGCATCCGCATCCCACGATGTCCGAGGCAATCATGGAAGCGGCGTTGGCGGCGGACGGCGAGGCGATTAATTTCTGACGATGGACGCGCGAACCTCACTCAGCGTCGCAAATCTCGGCGTCGTCGATTACGCGGCGGCGTTACGCTTGCAGACCGCGATGCTGGCGGCGCGGCACGCGGAGAAAATCGGCGACGCGCTGATCCTGATGGAGCATCCGCACGTATTTACGCTCGGGCGCGGCGCCGACGAGCGCTTTATCGTCGCGAATCCGCACGCGGTGCCGACCTATCGCGTTTCGCGCGGCGGCCAGGTGACGTATCACGGGCCCGGACAGCTGGTCGGCTACCCGATTCTCAAACTCGAAGGACGCGCGCGC
>DASQHV010000495.1:0-4705 GCA_035631915.1 Candidatus Acidiferrales bacterium
CGGGACTTGCCCTCCCAGAACAGCACCACGGGGCCCGCGATATAGATCGATGAGTAGGTTCCGGTGATGAAGCCGACCAGCAGCGTGAACGCCGACGGCCGCAGGATCGGGCCGCCGAACGCCAGCAGCGAGATCAGCACGGCGATCGCGGTGCCGGAGGTCAGGATGGTGCGCGAGAGGGTCTCGTTGATGGCGCGATTCATGATCTGCGCGATCGGCTCGCGCCGCCGCGTCTGCGAGTCTTCGCGAATCCGGTCGGAGACGATGATCGTGTCGTGAACCGAATAGCCGATGACGGTGAGCACCGCGGCGAGCGTGGTCAGGTCGAACTGGAGCTGGCTGATGACCAGCGCGCCCATCACGACCAGCACGTCGTGAATCAGCGCGATCACGGCGCCCGCGCCGAAGCTCCAACTGACGCGGCGGAACTGGATCGCGATGTACACGCCCATGAAGACCGTCGCAAAAATCACCGCGGCGAAGCCCTTGCGCCGCAAGTCGCTGCCGACCTTCGCGCCGACGCTTTCGACCCGCACCACCTTGGCGAGGCCGGGGCCGTAGGCCTTTTCGAGCGCGCCATCGAGCTTGGGCCCGATGCTGCCGATGTTCTTGACCGCCTGGAAGCGCGCGAGAAACGACTGTCCCGCCTTGCCGAAATCCTGCACCGTGATCTCACCCAGGTCGAGCGGCGCGAGCGCGGCCTGGATTTTCTCGGGGTTGGTGGCGGCCGTGAATTCGATCTGCGCGACGCTGCCGCCGGCAAAATCGACGCCGTAGTTCAGTCCCTTGGTGAGGAGCAGCACGATCGCGGCGATATTGATCACCGTCGAGAGCATCACGAAGAAGTAGCGCTTGCCGACAAAATCGAGATTGATGCCGGGACGGATCAGCTGTAAAGACATCGGCCCTGTTTAGCTTTTCGGAGTCACGCGCACAAGCCGTTATCAGCTCGCGGCGGCGCGGCGCTTGCGCGATTTCACGCGCGTCGAGCCGGTGTCCTTGACGGCTGCGGACGCGGCGTGCGCGGCGGCGCGCTCCTTGCTGCATGCGCCGCACATGTTGTTGGCGTTGGCGCTGTCTTCGGTCAGGCCGTCGTCGAGCGAGTGGCACACTTTGAGGCATCCCGCGCAGATGAAATAGATGCCCTCGATGGTCTTGTTGATGCGCTCGCGGTTGAGAATGCGGCCGCGCAGTTTCTCGATGCGGATGCCGAGCAGCTCGGCGTACTGGCGTTTGATCTTGCGGCGGCCGGCTTCGTCCTTGGGAAGGTCGGCATCTTCGTCGGCTTCGTCCGCCATGTCGCCGAACGAGGCGTACTTGTCGCGCTTGGAGGTCTTGCTCTTGCGCGCTCTGCCCATCGCGATTTCCCCCTACGCCTGCGGCTAGCGGGTGCGGCCGACGAAGCCGCAGGCTTTTTCGCAGACCAGGTAGAAGCCCTTGCGGCCGAAGCCGGTGAACTTGGTCACCTTGCTATCGGCGCCGCAGCTGGGACAGATGTGCCGTTGCTGAAGGTTGGCGTTCTTTTCAGCGGTCTTTGCCTTTTTTTCTGCCATCGCTGGATGCGCTCTCGAATTGGATTATCAGAACCGGTTGGACAATTTATCTTTACGAAAAACGACCCGGCCATTGGACGATACCGTCTGGCCGGGTGCAATCAAGATCGTAAACACCGTGGCCGTGTCCGTCAATAGCCGGCGCCGACGCGAGTTGCGCAGCGCGCGCGCGCCGTGCCACCGTTGATCACTTTGGACGCGCGCCTGAAAGAAAACGACGCGGTGATTTTTGTCGATCGCAAGGGTCGCCGCTATCTGAAGGTTCTGCGCGCGGGCAAGAAAATCCTGATTCGCGGCGAGCTGCGCGCGGAAGAATTGTTCGGCGTCGAGGAAGGCTCGCGCGTCAAATTCTCGACCGGCGAGGCGTTCCTGGTGCTGCGCCCGACCTACGCCGACCTGATTCCGCAGCTGCCGCGCGCGTCGCAGGTGATTTATCCAAAGGACACCGGGCCGCTGCTGGTGTGGGGCGACGTGTTTCCCGGCGCGACGGTGGTCGAAGGCGGGACGGGCGCGGGCGCGCTGACGATCGCACTATTGAGGGCGGTCGGTGCGGAGGGGCGCGTCATCTCGTACGAGTTGCGCGAGGATTTTGCCGACGCGGCGCGCAAAAACGTCGCGGCATTTTTCGGCCCCGCGCCGAACTGGACGCTCAAGGTGCGCGACCTCTATGGCGGCTTCGACGAGACCGGCGTCGATCGGATGTTCCTGGACCTGGCGGAGCCGGCGCGCGCGCTTGAGGTCGCAGCCGCGGCGCTGCGTCCTGGAGGCGTGCTCGTGTGCTACGTGCCGACGGCGATGCAGCTCAAGGACACCGTCGAGGCGCTCCAGGCGCGGATCGACTTTGGCGAAATAGAGAGTTTCGAGACGTTGCTCCGGCATTGGCAGGTCAAGGGGCTGAGCGTGCGGCCGCATTTCAGGATGATCGCGCATTCGGCGTTTATCATCGTCTCGCGAAAGCTCGCGGCGGGCGCGGTGGTCAGCATCGGCGAGCACGAAGCGGCTACCGAGATCGACGCCGACGCTGAGAACGCGGAAGACGGCGACGCGGTCGAGTAGGGAACCGGCGCATCAAGACGGGAGTTGAGTCCATGATGGATGACAATTCCAATTCCGATCCGAAAGCGCCGCCGCTTTACACGCGCAGAAGATTTCTCGCCGCGTCTGCCTCAGCGATAGCGCTCGCGAGCATTCCCGCTGCCGCGCGAGTCGCGCGCGGCGACGCCCAGTCGCCGGCGCTGAAGTTCGGCGGACCGACGCCCAATTCAAAATTCTACCTGACGTCTTACGGCGGCACGCCTGAGGTCGACGTAAAATCGTGGCGCTTCGCGATCAAGGGTCTGGTCGACAATGCGTTCGAGCTTTCCTACGACGACGTTCGCAAGCTGCCGGCCGTCGAGCAGCCGCTGACGCTGGAATGCATCTCGAATCCGCCCGACGGCACCGCGATCAGCCACGCAGTCTGGACCGGCACCAAGCTGCGGCCGCTCCTGGAGCGGGCGCGGGTCAAGCCGGGCGCGAAGTTCGTCGCGATGCGCGGCGCCGACGGCTATCACACCGTGCTCCCGGTCGAAGAGCTGATGCGCGCGGAGAATTTTCTACCGTACATGATGAACGGCTTGCCGCTGCCGCCCGAGCACGGATTTCCGCTGCGGATTTTCATCCCGGGAAAATACGGGATGAAGCAGCCGAAGTGGATCACCGAGCTTGAGTTCGCCGACCACGAAATTCCCGGCTACTGGGAAACGCGCGGCTGGAGCGATACGGCGTGGCGCAAGGTCAATTCAGGATTCTTCTCGCCGAAAATCGAAGGCGGGATGTTGTCGATCTTCGATCGCAAGCCGAAAGTGGCGGCGCCGCTCGACATCTACGGGTGGGCGCTGGCGGGACCGTCGGGTATCAAGCGCGTCGAGGTGTCGGCGGATGACGGCGCAACGTGGCGCGATGCGGAAATCGTCGAGAACTCGTCGCCGTATGTGTGGACGGTGTGGAAGTTTCGTCTCGCGCCCACGGGGCCGGGCAACGTCATGATTCGCGTGCGCGCCACGGACGGCGACGGAATCGCGCAGCCGGAGGCGGATCCGCAGACTGGCAGCGGCATGAGCGGGCAGGCGCGGATGGGCCTGGAAGTGACGCAGGTCTGAGCGCAGACGCCGGGAGTCTAGCGCAGCGGCGTGGCGGTGTGGAAAACGCGCGCCGTGGACATCGATCCAACCAGCGCAAAGCTGCCGCCGCCCGCGGGATTGAAAACTTCCGCACTGCTAAGCGGTACGCCGGGCAAATCGGGTTTGACTCCGCCGACGCCGCCGGCGATGAGCACGCGATGCTGCAAGCGTCCGCTGGCGAGCATCGTCGCCGTATGCCCCGCGCGCGCGACGGCCATCGATTGATTGCAGCGCAGCAAGCTGTTGCTGAACCCACCGACGCACGTGAACTCGAGCGTGTTCGGATCGAAGCGCTCCGCCGAGTTGCTGGTGAGTCCCGACGCGCTGGAGAGCATGCCGCCCGAAATTGCTGCCGAGCCGTTGAAGCCGCCGACGATCAACACGCTGCCGTCGTCGAGGACGGTCGCGGTGTGCATCGAGCGCGGCTCGTTGAGGAAGCTCGACAGTAGGACGAATTGCGCGAGCGCGGGATCATAAATCTCGGCGCTGCTGTCCTTGAGGAACATCCCCGACCCGCCGCCGCCGCCGGTGATCAGCACGCGGCCCGCGAGCGGCCCGTTCGTCAGCAGCGTAGCGGCATGCGCGGCGCGCTGATGGTCCATCTGGGCAATGACCGCGGTGAATGAGTTCGACGCGGGGTCGTAGAGGTCAGCGGAACTCGAGGTGTCGCCGGAAAGATTGGTCGCGCCGCCGGCGAGCAGCACCTTGCCGCCGCGCAGCAGCGTTGCGGTGTGAAAGATCCGCCGGTCGCTCATCGGGTTGTTCACGGCGACGAACTTGCGCGCGGCCGGATCGAAGAGTTCGGCGGTGTCGAGCACATTGCCGTTGTTGTCGAGTCCGCCCGCGACGAGCACTTTGCCATTGCCGAGCGCGGTGGCGGTGAAGGCCAGCCGCGGCGTGAGCATCGCGCCCGCGGGAGAGAAACTGCCGGCCACCCCGTCAAAGACTTCGGCGCTGGCGAGCACGTTGCCGTCCAGCCCGAGCGAGAAG
>DASQHV010000496.1:0-1898 GCA_035631915.1 Candidatus Acidiferrales bacterium
GCAATCAAGGCCGCGATCACCGACTGGCGAAAGCGCAAGGGCGAAGGCGCGGGCGAAGAGCCGGCCAAGTCCAAAGAGGCGTAGTTAGGATGGCTGTGATTTCACTTTCCGAGGGCGCTGCCCAGAAGATCAAGCAGCTGGTCGCCGACAAGGGTGAAGGCGCGGGCCTGCGCGTAAAGGTCGTCGGCGGCGGATGCTCGGGTCTGCAGTACCGGATGGAAATCGACGCGGCCAAGGAGCGCGACAAGGTTTTTGAGCGCGACGGCGCGCGCCTGATCGTCGACAAGAAAAGTTTTCTGTACCTCAACGGCTCGGAGCTCGACTACGGCGAAGAGTTGATGTCGTCGGGCTTCAAGGTCGTCAATCCAAACGCCAAGCGCAGTTGCGGATGTGGAGAATCGTTCGTCGTATGAACGCGCGGAAGTGGGGAACCCTGCTCCAAGATGATCGAATGCCCCTCATGTGGTCGGCGGCAAGAGCCGCAGCTAATTTGCGCTGAGTGCGGGAAACCGCTGTCGGCGTCGCTTGATTGTTTCGCTACGCTGGGCCTGCCCCGCAAGCTTTCGATCGATCTCCCCGCGCTGGAACGGACCTATCACGACTTGAGCCGCAAGATTCATCCCGATCGCTTTGCCGCGAGTGACGTCGCAACACGCGACGCCAGCCTGCGCGCCACCGCGACGCTGACCCGCAGCTACCGCACGTTGCGCGACCCGGTCGCACGCGGACTCTACTGGCTGGAGCTCAACGGCGAGAAGCTGGCCGAGAACAACAAGCATGTCCCGGTCGAACTGGCCGAGCTGGTCTTCGAGGTGCAGGAGGAGCTTGCCGAGCTCAAGCACAGCCGCGCCACCGACGAATTTTCCCGCGCACTCGTATCGCGCGTCGGCGAGCGGCGTAATGGATTGCAGGAGTCGATCGATATCGCGCTCGGCGCGCTCGGGCGCAATTTTTCCGCGTGGGACGCTGGTCAGGCGGCCGAAAAAAAACTGCTGATTCAGGAGTTGAAGTCGATTTTGTCCCGAATTGCATATCTGAGAACGCTGATTCGCGACGTCGATCGCACGCTGGAGGACGCCAGCGCGGCGTAGCGGGATCGCGATGGCGCGAATTTTCGGCATCGACCTCGGCACCACCAACAGCCTGATCGCCGCGATGGAGAGCGGCGCGCCGCGCGTGATTGCAGATCCCGCCACCGGCGCGGCGTTGCTGCCTAGCGTAGTGGCGATCGCTCCCGACGGCGCGATAACCGTCGGCAATCATGCGATTGAGCTGGAGCCGCATCTCACCGTCGAGAAGGACGGCCGCGTCAGCGCTGTTGGCTTCCCCGGCGGCGAATACGGCGCCGTGATCCGGTCGGTCAAGCGCTACATGGGACTCGGCGGCGACGAGGTGGCGCCCGAAGATCGCGCGCGCTACACGTTTGCCGATCTGTCCGGACCTGTGGTTCGCTTCCAGGTAGGCAAGCGAACTTTCACGCCGCCCCAGATTTCGGCCGAGATTCTGCGCGCCCTTAAGGTGACCGCCGAAGCTTCGCTCGCCGACGGTGAAAAAGTCGAGCGCGTCGTCGTGACCGTGCCCGCGTACTTCAACGACGGCCAGCGCCAGGCTACCAAGGATGCCGGCCGCCTTGCCGGTCTGGAAGTCGTGCGCCTGGTCAACGAACCGACAGCGGCGTCGCTGGCTTACGGACTGAACAAGCTCGCTACCGGCAACGTCGCCGTGTACGACTTCGGCGGCGGCACGTTCGACATTTCAGTTCTCAGCATCAAGGAAGGAATCTTCGAGGTGCTCGCGACCAACGGCGACACGCATCTCGGCGGCGACGACATCGACCGCGCCGTTGTCGATTGGCTCCTCGCCGAACTGCCCGACAATCTGAAGTCCGATCGCCACGT